>PMOK01000176.1 GCA_003162425.1 Bryobacterales bacterium
GTCTGGGCGCTCGAAGCTTATGGCGCCGCTTATGTGTTGCAGGAGTTATTGACCGCCAAGTCCGACGATGTTTACGGACGCGCCAAGATTTACGAAGCAATTGTGAAAGGGGAAGCGGCCGCCGAACCCGGCGTGCCGGAATCCTTCAACGTCCTGATTCGCGAGTTGCAGTCGCTGTGTCTGGACGTCGAGTTAATGAAGAAGCCGCGGGAAACCCTGGAGACAGCGCTCGCGGCCGACTAAGAGTTCTTAGCCGCGGATGAACGCAGATAAACGCGGATTAAAAATATCTGCGTTAATCAGCGTTCATCTGCGGCCTAATAAGGAGAAATAATGTACCGTTCCTCTCCGTACGATAGAGCAAATTTGATCGCCGACTTCGATTCCATCCGGATTTCGCTCGCCTCGCCGGAAAAGATTCGCAGTTGGTCTCATGGGGAAGTAACCAAACCCGAGACGATCAACTACCGGACCTTCAAGCCGGAGCGCGATGGACTTTTCTGCGCCCGTATTTTCGGTCCTATCGCCGATTGGGAATGTTTGTGCGGCAAGTACAAGCGCATGAAGCATCGCGGCGTGATTTGCGACAAATGCGGCGTGGAAGTAACTCTGTCGCGGGTGCGGCGCGAGCGCCTGGGCCATATCGAACTGGCCAGCCCGTGCTCCCACGTTTGGTTTTTTAAGGGCTTGCCCAGCCGCATCGGTTACTTGCTGGATATTACTCTGCGCGAGCTGGAACGCGTCCTGTATTTCGAGGCATTCGTGATAGTCGATCCAGGCGAAGTAGCCGACCTGCGCCAGAGCGAGGTGATCACAGACGAACGCAAGCGCCAGTTAGACCAGGAGTTCCCTGGAAAGTTCGTGGCGATGATGGGCGCGGAAGGCATCAAAGAGCTGCTCAAGAAGGTCGACATCGAAGGACTGAGTCTCGATATCCGCGAGCGGATGAAGACCGAAGTGTCGCAGCAGAAGAAACTCAAGTTCGCCAAGCGGCTGCGAGTGGTGGAAAGCTTCCGCAAATCCGGAAACAAGCCGGAGTGGATGATTCTAGATGTCATCCCGGTTATCCCGCCGGAACTTCGTCCCTTAGTCCCGCTGGATGGCGGCCGATTCGCGACGTCCGATCTCAACGACCTATATAGGCGTGTTATCAACCGCAATAACCGTCTAAAAAAATTGATCGAGCTGCACGCGCCGGACGTCATCGTTCGAAATGAAAAGCGCATGCTTCAAGAAGCTGTGGACGCGCTGTTCGACAATGGCCGGCGCGGCCGCGTTCTGCGCGGCGCCAATAACCGCCCGCTCAAATCGCTTTCCGACACGCTCAAAGGCAAGCAGGGACGCTTCCGCCAGAACCTGCTGGGCAAGCGCGTCGACTATTCCGGACGCTCCGTGATCGTGGTCGGTCCCGAGCTGCGGTTGAACCAGTGCGGTCTGCCGAAGAAAATGGCGCTGGAACTTTTCAAGCCGTTCATCTATCATCGGCTGGAGCAGCGCGGCCACTGCACCACCATCAAGCAAGCCAAGGAACTGGTGGAGCAGCAGGACCCCGTGGTGTGGGACATTCTCGAAGAAGTTATCAAGGACCATCCCATTCTGCTAAACCGCGCTCCCACGCTGCACCGTCTGGGCATTCAGGCTTTCGAGCCTGTGTTGGTGGAAGGCAAAGCCATCAAGCTGCATCCGCTCACTTGCACGGCATTCAACGCGGATTTCGACGGCGACCAGATGGCCGTCCACATCCCGCTATCGCCGGAAGCGCAAATCGAAGCTTCCACGCTGATGTTGTCGTCCAACAATATTCTTTCGCCGGCGCACGGCGCGCCTATCGCGGTGCCTACCCAGGACATGGTGTTGGGCCTGTATTACCTGACCAAAGCTCGTCCCGGCACCAAGGGCGAAGGACGCACCTTCGCTTCCACGGACGACGTCCTGATTGCGCTCGAAATGGGTGAAGTGGAAACGCTCACGCCTATCAAGCTGCGCTTCACAGGCAAAGTGATCGACCTGATCAAGGCCTTCGACAATCAGAACGTCCTCCACACCGAGCCGATCGAATTCATCAAGCAGTACATGGAAACGACGGTCGGCCGGGTTATCCTGAACGACGTTCTTCCGGATGAAATGCCGTTCATCAACGGCCTGCTAAAGAAGAAGGGGCTCACGCAACTGGTGCAGCACTGCTATCTGAAGTTCGGCCTGCAGATCACAGTAACGATGCTGGACGAGGTTAAGAAGCTGGGCTTCCTGTACGCCACGCGCGCGGGAATTTCCATCGGCATTGACGACATGGTGGTGCCCGAAGAGAAGGCCAAGCTGGTAAAGAACGCCGAGAAGGCCGTCATCGAAGTTACCCAGCAATATCAGGAAGGCGCTATTACGCAAGGTGAGCGCTACAACAAGATCATCGAAATCTGGTCCAAGGTCACCGAACGTGTGGCTGAGGAAATGTTCAAGACCATGGAGGAGGACGACCGCACAGGCCGTTACCTCAATCCGATTTANNAAGCCGTCGGGTGAAATCATCGAGACCCCCATCACCGCGAACTTCCGCGAAGGTCTCAACGTATTGCAGTACTTCATCTCGACACACGGCGCCCGCAAGGGATTGGCCGATACGGCGTTGAAGACGGCCGATTCCGGTTATCTCACCCGCCGCCTCTGCGACGTGGCGCAGGACGTGATCGTCACAAAGGACGATTGCGGTACCGGCGATGGCATTTACGTAGAGCCGATCATCGAGTCGGGCGAAATCATCGAGCCATTGCGCGATCGCATTGTTGGCCGCGTGGCTCTCGAAGATCAGTTCGACTATGAAGGCAACCTGATCGTCGGTCTCAACCAGGAAATCACGGAAGACCTGGCCGCCGCGATTCAGGCCGCCGGTATCGAACGCGTCAAGATTCGTTCGGTGCTGACCTGCGAATCGAAGCGCGGCGTCTGCCAGCTCTGCTACGGACGCAACCTGGCCACCGGCCGCATGGTGGAACGCGGCGAAGCTGTGGGAATTATTTCCGCGCAGTCCATCGGTGAACCCGGAACCCAGCTCACGATGCGCACCTTCCACGTGGGCGGTACGGCTACCGGGTCGAGCGAACAATCCAAGCAGGACGCCAAGTCGGACGGTTACGTGAAGTTCCTGAGCGTTACGACAGTTAAAAACGCCAAGGGCGAGCTGATCGCGATGAACCGCAACGGCATCCTGGCCATCATCGACGAGAAGGGTCGCGAAAAAGAGCGCTACCCGGTAGTGTATGGCGCCAAGGTCCTGTTCGCCGACGGCGCCAAAGTTACAACCAACGCGATCCTGCTGGAATGGGATCCGTACACCTTCTCGATCCTCACGGAAGTCAGCGGCAAGGTCCATTTCAAGGATCTCGGCGAGGGCGTCACCCTGCAGGAGCAGGTGGACGAAATCACCGGTATGTCGCAATGGGTGGTGACGGATTCGCCTGATGAAAAGCGCATCCCCACCGTCATTGTGCGGCCGGAAGGCGGCGCACGATCGGAAGAAAAGCGCTATCTGATGCCCACCCACGCGCATCTGATGGTGAATCACGAAGAAATGGTCCACGCCGGCGACGTGCTCGCCAAGATTCCGCGTGCGACCACCAAGACCAAGGACATCACCGGCGGTCTGCCGCGCGTGGTGGAGCTGTTCGAAGCGCGCAAACCGCGTGAGACGGCCATCATCGCCGAGATCAACGGCGTCATCAAGTACGGCGAAGTCGCCAAGGGTATGCGTAAGATTTCCATCACCGCTGACGACGGGGAACAGAAAGAATATTCCATCCCGCGCGGCGTTCACATCAACGTGCAGGAGGGCGAGCGGGTGAAAGCGGGCGACCCATTGATGGATGGTCCGCGCAATCCGCACGACATCCTGGCCGTGCTGGGCGAAAAGGAACTGCAGAAATACCTGGTGAACGAGATCCAGGAAGTCTATCGTCTGCAAGGCGTCAATATCAACGACAAGCACCTGGAAGTGATCTCGCGGCAGATGATGCGCTGGGTGAAGGTGGACGATATCGGCGACACCGAGTTCCTGCCTGAAGAGGTGGTGGACAAGTTCAAGTTCCGCGAAGAGAATAATCGCGTGGAGGAAGCGGGCGGAAAGCCGGCCGGTGGTAAACCGGTGCTGCTTGGAATCACCAAGGCATCGCTTTCGACGGACTCGTTCATTTCAGCGGCGTCCTTCCAGGAGACCACGCGCGTGTTGACCGAAGCCGCCATCAACGGCAAGGTGGACTATCTGCGCGGCCTCAAGGAAAACGTCATCATGGGGCGGCTGATCCCGGCCGGAACCGGCATGGAATACTACCGCAACGTGAAGATCGCGGGCGAAGACGTGGTGGAAGAAGAGCCCATCGCAGAAGAAGTATCGCTCACCGGCGACCTGGGCGGCTACGAAGACGAAGCCCGCACAGTCTATACCGGCGGCCTGACGGAACAGCCCGCGCCGGTGGAAGACACGCTGGCGGAATAGATAACCTTAAGCAGCAATGACGACGGCAGGTCCGCGAGGATCTGCCGTTTTTTGTTAGAGTGGGTAACTGCAGCATGAATCCGGACAGCGAAGAACTTGCAAAATTGATCTCGGGCGTCAGCGACAGCCTACACCGTGAAATGCACGAGGGATTCACTCGTCTGACCGAACGTCTTGATCTGATGGAAACCCGTCTGGACCGCCATGGCGCCTTGATACAAACGGGCGCGCGCTGGAGTGCTCGAATGACCAACTGGTCCGAGCAAATTGATCGAGAACAGTAAGAGAGTGACAAAAAGATAGCCGATCTCGAACGGCGAGTCCGAGATCTGGAACGGAAAAAGAACGGTCACGAATATGTACCCCCGACCTATGGAACCTGAGGCTGCATCAAAGAAGGCATCCGACGAGTACTGGCAGGCGTACGAACAGTGGAAGAAGCTAGACATCAAGCTGGACGCTTCCAAACGCGCCACCAGAGAAGAAGCGCACGAACGCCGAGCCAACAGTGAGCCAGCTTAAAACCCCTCCACCGGCTCCGCGCTCTGAATCCCGTGCCCCGGAATCGCTACGCTCACGCGGCAATCCACGCCTGGACAGCCCGGGTTTCCCACTACGACTTCCGATGGTTCCAAGCCGCCGAACGCAATTGCTCCGTCCGACGGAGTCGCTGTCCCGTAGAGAACCAGATTGCGGATGGCCGGCGCATCATACGTATTCACGGCGCCCCAACGCGCGGCATCCTGTGCCCGCTCAGCCAGGGCCTGCCGCACGAACAGCATTTGCCCCACGCCCACCATTCCCAGAATCAATCCCATGAAAGCGGCGAGAATCAACGTCGTTTCCACTAAGGATTGACCTCTTGATTGCCGGTTCTTCATTTCGCCACTCCGCCGGTAAACGGAAAAGTGACGGTCGGTCGCCCCACCAGCGCCACTTTCGTGAATATCGCGTCGATCTGGAAACCACGCACGCTGACCGTGGCCGTCGTTGGTCCAAGAACCAGTTCCACGTTGTCCGGCACGAGCCCTCGCACCACCGGCTTCGCGCCCGTCGCAGGCCGCGGCTCTCCGTACACAACCATATTCACCACCGACTTCGCGAACTCGGGATCGGCGACGTTCGAGTTCCGAGCCTGCAATGACGCATAGCGCGCCCCAGCCCGCACCGCGTTCACCAGCGTGCTGTAAGTGAAGAACGTGTAACCCACCTGGAAGATCCCCGTGAACATGCCCGACAACAAAATCAGCGCCGCCGCAAATTCAATCAGCGCGCTTCCGGCGCGGGAACTTCTGGCTCTCATTGGACCAACCTCGCAGTCCCCGGCGTCTTCACCGCGACGCTCGACGCGGCCACCATGGCGGCATCGGTCTTTAGCGGCTGAAACGCTCTTAAGAAGATGACCGGAGCCTGCGCGCTGGCCACCACTCGTACAAAACGAAGCTCTCCCGCCCCTTTGGGATCGGCCTGCCACGTTTTCGGATCCGGCGCTGTCTCGCCTTTCGCAAAGCTGGTCGCAATCCCGGTGATGGGCCGCGTGCCCATGTCCCACATCATCGCGTTTGGGCCGGCGGCAAGCTCAGCGGGAGCCTGCCGTGCGCCTTCAATCCCCTGATCGGTACCGTCCAGGCGAAGGGCGGCGCTCAAGGCGGCCGAATCGGCGAACGCCTGTAACTCGCTCTTGATAAGGTACATACGGCCAAGGTCGATGCCCAGGCCCGCCACCGCCATGAGAATCACCAGCGCAATGCACGTAACGATGAGGACGAAGCCCCGCTTCGAACGACAGTCCGACACAATCTACTATTCGGCCGTAAATGAGACTTTCGTTAGGATTGGCAAGTCCCCAGACTTGCCCTACTTAATACTCCTCACGAAGAACCATACCAAGCCAACCGTCAGGAGCATTGTTGCGGCAACAGGTACCATTCGCCTCATCCACGCCAGGCGTGAGAGTTGCCGCAGCGCCAGGGCGAATACAACAATCAACAACACCTCTGCAGTCGCAACGCCACACAAGAAAGTGACAGCATGATATCCGCTTTGGGCGAGAAAGATGGAAAAATACGCGCCGTGAAATAGTCCCAGCACGCCCACCACCAGCCAGCGCAAGCCCGATTTCGGCAGCAAAATAATTTCGAAAGCGAGATACGCGATGGTCAGCGCCGCAGCGGCCTCGATGAATCGCGGCGATAGCGGTGAAGAAATTTTGGGAGCGATGGCGCAGGCCAGGCACTCCGCCCCGAGGAAAGCAACGGTGAGCTTCACCAGTTCACGCCGGCTGCGCGCGGCCAACACCAGGCTCGCCAGAAACAAAAGGGGCGCCAGTCCTCCGGCGGCACGCATGAATCCGGCGGCGAGCTCTTGGACAGTGGTTTCCCAGACCGTCGGCGGCCGGAAGCGCATCTCCGCCGTGGTGAACGAGAGATCAAATACCGCCTGATCGGTTTTATCGCCAAGATATGCCCGCAGCAGATGCACATGATTCGGCACCGTAACCGAGGAGAACGTGCATTCCACTTGCAATTCGTCCACCGGGGCAGGGAACTGGTAATCCGCCGTGCAAACGTAGGTGCCCTGTTCATCCTTGCAGACCTGCGCGGAAGGCATCCCCCACGCGCCGCCGCTTTTGAACCGAATATGATCCAGCAGCGTATGCTCCGGTTCGCGTACGTGCGCAACTTCGTACATCGGGATTCGCAATTCGTAATGCGCGCGATTCCCGTCCACTTTCAGCTCGCCGGTACTCATGCTCACCATGTGCGCCGCGAGCGGTAGCGGCACGGCCAGCCACCACAGCCATTTCATCGCTTACTCAGAGGCGCCGGCAACTCGCCTCCTCCGCGTGCGCTGCGATCGGACGAACAACACTCGCAGCGTGGCGATCACAGGAACTGAAAAGAACATGCCGGTGACTCCGGCAATCCGCTCGCCCGCCAGCACCCCGAATAACACTAGAACGGGACTCAGTTCCACGCCCTTGCCCATCAGGTAAGGGGAGACAACGTAATCCTGAAACATCCGGAAAATGATCCAGAAAATTGTAAAGGCAAGCAGATGATTATAGCCGGCCAGACCAGTTACCAGCAGCGCGATCGCACCCGCCGCCGCGGGTCCTACTACCGGAAGAAACTCGCCGATCGCCGCTACGCATGCCAGCAACACTGCGTAGGGCGCGCCAGTCACACCGAAGAAAATGCTATAACAGATGAAACTCGAAACCGCCAACAGCACCAGCGCGCGAATGTACTCGCCAAGCAGACGGTTGATATCTTCGAGGATCTCCTCCAGCACCAGCCGCTGTTTTCCTTCCGCCATGCCAGCCACGAATTGTTCGCGCATCAGCCGGCCGTCCTTGAGGAAAAAGAATGCGAGGATCGGAACCAGAACCACGTAGACCAGGTACTTCGCTCCTGAAATGAGCTGGCCGCCCAGGCTCCTCACATACGGCAGGATATCCTGACCTCCATTATCGAGCTCGGTTTGCAGCGTCTGATCCATTCTGGCCCGAACTGGTTCCAGCCAGCCCGGCAATGGAATGTGGTTGATCCAGGCTCGATTTTTGAGCAGATCTGGTAGGCGCGTCTCCAGGTTGCCGGCTTCCTCCACGATGCGAGAGCCGACCGTAAATGTGAGTGCTACTATGACACCGATCAGCGCCAGATAGACGATGACCAGCGCGATCTGCGGCGAGATCCGCTTCGGCGTGAAGCGCTGGACCAACTCCACCACCGGAGTTAGTAAATAAGCGAACAGCAGCGCGATCATGAAAACCACCAGCGTCACTCGGATAGTGTAAGCAGTGGCCACCACCAGAGCGATCAGGAAAACAGTCCACGCCGCCCGCGCCGCGCGGGGATCGATGCCCAGCATGGAATCAGAATAGCAGCGTGTTGCACCGGGAAGTGCATGCGTTACAGTAATGGCATGAAGGTCCTCCTGATCGGCGGCAGTGGATTTATTGGTTCCCACGTCGCCCGCCAGCTCGCGGAGGGAGGCCACCAGGTAGCCGTGTTTCATCGCGGACTGGCGAAGATCGCCCTTGCGGATGGCGTGCGGCAGATCCTCGGCGACCGCAAAGCGCTGTCCAATTCCGTCGCCGAGTTTCGACGTTTTGCGCCGGATGTTGTGGTGGATTTTATCCTTTCGAGCGAGGGCCAGGCCATCGAGCTCATGAATGCCACGCGAGGCATCGCCGGCCGAATTGTCGCGTTAAGCAGCGGCGACGTGTATCGCGCGGCTGGCATCTTGCACGGCTTGGAACCTGGTCCGCTCCAGCCGGTTCCGCTCACTGAAGAATCCGAGCTCCGGACGCACAGGCGCCCCTATCCACCCGAAGCGCTCGCCATGTTGCGCAATGTGTTCGCCTGGCTCGACGACGATTACGACAAAATCCCGGTGGAACAAGTCGTCATGGGCGATTCCGAGATCCGTGGAACTGTGTTGCGGCTGCCGATGATCTACGGACCCGGCGATCCTCTTCACCGGCTTCATCCTATTCTCAAACGGATGGACGACGGTCGCCCGGCCATTCTCATGCAGGAGGAACTAGCCCAATGGCGGGGCCTGCGCGGCTATGTTGAGAACGTCGCCGCGGCTATTGCGCTAGCGGTTGTGTCTCCACAAGCTGCCGGTCGTATCTACAACGTCGCCGCGCTGGAAGCTTTTTCGGAGCTGGAATGGGCGCAGAACGTCGGTCGAGTGGCCGGATGGAAGGGGACGGTACTGGCCCTGCCCAAGCAGCAGACTCCGCCACATCTTCAAATTCCCTACAACGCGGCCCAACATTGGACCGCGAGCAGCGCGCGAATTCGAGAAGAACTGGGATACCGCGAGCCCATTTCGCTCGACGCAGGTCTGGAACGAACAATAGCCTGGGAGCGCGCCAACCCGCCCGCCGCGATCGATCCGAAGCAGTTCGACTACGCGGCCGAAGATGCCGCACTGGCCGCAGTAGCATCGAACTAACGGGAACTCCGCGTCCCTCACCGGTGTCTAACGTCGCACGGAGGCACTGCGCCCACCATGCTCGAAGTCCGGGACCTCACCAAATACTACACCAGCATTCCTGCTGTCGAAGGCGTCAGCTTTGCCATCCGGCCGCGCGAGGTGCTGGGCTATCTCGGCCCCAATGGTTCCGGCAAAACCACCACGGTCAACATGCTGATCGGGTTGCTCGAGCCCACGCGTGGCCACATTTATTTTAATGGCCGCGACATTCGTGACAATCTCATCGAATACAAACGCGCCATCGGCCACGTTCCTGAAGTCCCGTACATATATCCGTATCTGACTGGCCGCGAATATCTGCAATTGATCGGCCGCCTGCGATCGCTCGCGCAGCACGCCACCGACAAGAAAATCAACGAGCTAATGCAACTCTTCGGCATGCATCCCCACCGGCACTCGCTGATTTCCTCGTATTCGAAAGGTATGAAGCAGCGCATTCTGATCTGCGCGGCGCTGCTGCACAATCCGCAGGTCCTGATCTTCGACGAACCGCTGTCCGGCCTGGACGTCACCTCCGCGCTGGTCTTTAAAAACCTGGTCAAATCGTTGTCCGCGGCCGGAAAGATCATCCTCTACAGCTCGCACGTGTTGGAAGTGGTCGAGAAAGTGTGCTCGTCCGTGATCATTCTTCACAAGGGCAAGGTGGTGGCTGACGACTCTGTCGAAAGCCTCCGCAACCTGATGCAGCTTCCGTCGCTTGAACAGATCTTCGCGCAACTGGTGGTGCAGGAGGACGCCGAGCAGGTGGCCAATAACATCGTGGAAGTAATGCGAGCCTATGCGTGATCTGTTTGGAGTGCTGATCCGGCATTTCTTCGGCCGGTTCTTCGACAACGAGCTGGTGTCGAGGCAGGGCGAGGTGCACGCCACCATCAGCAAAGTCATCGGATTGCTCGCAGCACCCGGCTTGATCTGTTTCTGGCTGATGCCGAAATACACGATGTTGGTGTTTGTGCCTCCCAAAGTGGCCGAAGCGGCGTCCCTTTCAGACAAAATGTTCTTCATAACGTTTTCCATGGCGGTGATGGGATTCGTGACCGTTCTGGAATGGGACGCTTTGTTTCCAGATCGCCGCGATTTCACCATCCTGATTCCGCTGCCCATCAATTTGCCCAGCATCTTCGCCGCGAAGATCGTCTCGCTGTGCGCCTTCGTCCTGATGTTCTTTGTGGCTACCAACGCCATCCACACGTTTCTTTATCCCTTCGTCGCGATGGGCCGTTATGCCATCTTTCTGGGTGTATTGGGCTCCATGGGAGTTCACGCTACCGTAATGCTGGCAGCCACTTCATGCACGTTTTTCTTTTTCGTTGCGCTGCAGGGCATTCTGATGAACGTGCTCAGCTTTCGGGCGTTCCGGCGAGTCTCCACCTACGTGCAGCTTCTCGCCGTCCTGGCCCTGTTGATGATGCTGTTGCTTTTTCTGGATACATCGTCCCTGATTCACTCCGCCAAGAACCGGCAGTTGCTGTATTTCTTTCCTCCGATGTGGTTTCTGGGACTCTACGAATCCATGTTGGGCCAGCCGGAGCCTCTGAACGGCTGCCGTAATATCGCAATGCGGGCGCTCGAAATCGTACTGGTAGCGTCAGCCCTGTCCTACGCGCTCAGTTACAAGCGGCACGTGAAGCGGTCGCTCGAATCGGAGGATGTCCTGGACGTAGTCCCCAGCCGTGTCTCCACCCTGCTTTGCGCATTCGCCAACCGCTACATCGTGCCGGATCCCCTCGAGCAAGCATCTTTCTATTTCACCGGCAAGACCATGGTGCGCAGCCGCAAACACTGGCTATATCTGGCGGCCTACGTCGGAGTTGGATTCGCGCTGATGCTGCAGGCTCTGGTGGGGGTCTTTTCGCGTACTGGCAGTCCCGCTCTCGATGCCCCCAATCCATCGCTGCTCTCGATCCCGCTCATCATTTCCTTTTTCGTGTTGTCGGGAATGCGCGTGGTTTTCGCAATTCCAGCGGAATTAAAGGCGAATTGGGTATTCCAACTTTCAGAAGCCGATGGGCGACAAGAATGCCTTTCTGGCGTGCGCAAGGCCATGTTCGTTTTCGGAGTGCTGCCTCTGTTCGCGGCCATGGCGCCGATTTACGTTTTCCTGTGGGGCTGGCCGGCAGCGATCTTTCACACCTTCTTCGATATCGCGCTGTCCTTGCTGCTGATCGAACTTCTGCTCGTGAAGTTTCACAGAATCCCGTTTACATGTTCCTACCTTCCCGGAAAATCCAACATCACCGCGCTCTGGTTCGTCTACTGGCTGGGTTTTGCGACCTACGCCTACAGCATGGCCTCGCTCGAGGCATGGATCTTGGAACGCCCCCTCCGAATGGCCGGCTTCTACCTGTTAGGCTGCGCACTGGTAGCCGCCGCGTATTTCTATCGAAATCGCCATTTAGCGGAAGGCTTCACTCTGATCTTCGAAGACCAACCAGAACCAGTAGTGCGAACTCTGAACCTAACCGCCCCAGGCAGCTGGTAGGGCTTTCTGCCGCCTGCCTACTGCTTTCTGCCTACTGCTTTCTGCCGCCTGCCTCCTGCCGTCTGCCTCCTGTATTCTTAAGTAGTCGTGCCCCCTACCGCCACCAGCCGCATGCGCCAACTCGTCGAGAGCCTCCAGGAACTCGAGGATCGGCTTCGCCAGGGCGGGGGAACAACGAAAATAGAGAAGCAACATCGCGATGGCAAGCTCACGGCGCGCGAGCGAATCGCACAACTGCTCGACCCCGGCGCGATGTTCCTCGAAGTCGGCCTGCTGATCGCGCACGATCAGTACGACGGACAAGCGCCGGCGGCCGGAGTGGTCACCGGGCTCGGCAAGATCGAAGGCCGACCGGCAGTGATCGTGGCCAACGATGCCACCGTCAAGGCCGGTGCATGGTGGCCGGAGACCATCACGAAGATCCTGCGCGCGCAGGAAATCGCGATGCGCAATCGCGTTCCTATCGTCTATCTGGTAGATTCGGCCGGCGTGAATCTCCCGCTGCAGGACGGCATCTTTCCCGGCCAATATGGCGCGGCGCGCATTTTCTATTACAACTCGCTGATGCGCCGCAGGCTGCACGTTCCGCAGATCGCCGCGGTGATGGGACCTTGCATCGCGGGCGGTGCGTATCTTCCGGCGCTCTCGGACGTCATCATNNGGGCAGGTAGTGGATGCGGAATCGCTCGGTGGCGCGCGCATGCATACGTCTTCGAGTGGTGTTGCGCACTTCACCGCTAAAGATGACGCTGCTTGTCTGGAGCTGATTCGGCAGAAATTCCGGTCCATGCCCGCGCCACCTGCTGCCGCTAAGGGCGCACCGGCTCCCCAGCCTGCCGAAGGACTCTACGACCTGATGCCGCCCGATCATCGATTGCCCTACAACATGGAAGATGCGATAGAACGAATTTTCGATGGCGACGATTATCTCGAATTCCAGCCCAACTACGCGCCCGAGCTGCTCTGTGCCGAGGCCAAGCTTTCCGGCCGGCCCGTGAGACTGATCGCGAATCGACGCGGGTTTCTCAAAACCGAAGCCGGTCCGCGCATCGGCGGCATTATTTACACCGAATCCGCGCGCAAGGTAGCCTACTTCGTCGAAAACGCGCAGCGCAACAACATGCCGCTGATTTATTTCCAGGATGTCTCCGGATTCATGGTGGGTGTCGAGCCGGAGCGCGAAGGCATCATCCGCGCCGGCGCCGAGATGGTAGAGACCATGGCATGCGCGACGGTGCCCAAAATCGTCCTGACCATTAATCACGCGAGCGGCGCCGGATACTACGCCATGGCCGGCCAAGGCTTCGATCCCAATTTCACTTTTGGCTGGCCCACCGCCCGCATCGGCGTGATGGAGGGAGATTCCGCGGTACAAGCCGTCCATGGTCCCGAACTGGAGAAGCTAAAAGCGGCCGGCCAGCCGGTTCCGGACGATCTCAAGGAGCGCATCGAAAAGACCCGGGCCGATTACGATCGATGGCTGGATGCACGCTTCGCCGCCGCACGCGGGCACATGGACGCCCTCATCGATCCGCTGGAAACCCGCCGCGTCCTAACCTTCGCGCTGGAAGTAGCGTCGATGAATCTCCGACCAGAGCACCTGGTTCTAGAAACCCTCTAACGAGAAACGAGAAACGAGAAACGAATTAGAAACGTGTCTCCGGCGCCAAAAACCGCGCAATAATCTCGCTAGTCTGCTCCCACTGCTGCGCCTCTTTCCCGACTTGCTTCTTTCCAGCCCGGGTCAAGCTGTAATATTTCGCGCGACGGTTGTTGTCCGAAACTCCCCACTTGGCGGAAATGTAGCCCTCCTGCTCCAGCTTGAGCAGAGCCGGGTACAACGTTCCATAGTTCACCGCCAGCGCATCGCCGCTAGTCTGCTCGATGCGGCGCGCAATGCCATATCCGTGCAGCGGCCCCATGGTCTCCAGCGTCTTCAGCACCATCAGTGCCAGCGTTCCCTGCCAAACGTCAGTCTTCTCAGCCACATTACCAGCCTGACACAAGTCCTATTGGAATGCAATACGTCCCCGTACCGCAAGCCTCCGGCTTGCGATCTTGCTAACGTGTCTGCATGGCGCAAATCCGCCTAGTCTCCTGGAACCCGGACACAGTTTTGGAACACGCCCGTGACCGCAAAAAAGCCGGCTTCACCGTCGACGCCTCCGTATTGCGCACCAGCGGATTGATTGGCCAATTTCGCGATCATATCCCCGCTGTAATTCTGATTGACTTGGATCGCCTGCCCTCGCACGGCCGCGCAGTCGCCATCGTATTGCGTAGCGGCAAGTCCACGCGGCATATCCCGATTGTCTTTGCCGGCGGCCTGGAAGAAAAAGTCAAGACCGCACGCGCACAGACGCCATGGGCAATTCTCACGGATTGGTCCGGCGTAGCTGACGCCTTGAAGAAGGCGCTGAAGAAGCGGGCGATACCCGGCTCTGGGAAATCCTACATGGCGCAATATGCCGGGTCAAGCCTGGTCAAGAAACTCGGCTTCAAGCCCAACATGCGCACGGCCTTGCTGGGAGCTCCCGAGGGCTTCGAAGAACAGCTCGGCGAACTGCCGGAGGGCGTCGAATTCGAAACCAAAGTGAGCCCGCGAACCAAAATGGCGATCTGGTTTGTGCGTTCCTTGCGTGAATTGGCGGATGAAACGGACTACCTCAGCGCGCGGCTGCCAACCGGCGTCTCTCTGTGGATGGTCTACCCCAAACAGACCAGCCGCTTCAAAGTGGACTTCACTCAGGTTGATGTCCGAGCCATAGGACTCGCGGCGGGCTTGGTGGATTACAAGATCTGCGCCGTGGATTCCGACTGGACCGGTTTGAAGTTCGCCCGCAAGAAATCTTGATCACTCCATCCGAAGTGCCACCAGAGGATCCACGCGCGAAGCTCGGCGAGCCGGGATATAACTCGCCAGCATAGCCAATGCGATCAGAATCGCCGGCGCGACGGCGAATACCATTGGATCGCGCGCTTGAACACCGAACAGCAAGCTGCTCATCAATCGCGTAGCCGCCATTGCCGCGATCATCCCCAGCACGACGCCCGCCCCCGCCAAACAGCATGGCCTTCCGTACGACCATTCCGAGCACATCCTTCGGCCGTGCACCCAGCGCCATCCGGATGCCGATCTGCAGTGCCAGCAAGGTGAATCCGGGGGTTTTCAGAAGAATACGAACTCCGTGGCGCAGATCTTGAAGAATCGAACCCATGGCCATCCCTGAGCAAACCGGAACCCATTCTTAAGCGTATGATAAAGAATCGTTTATGGCCGCATCTCGTGTACGTCTTTGGGAATGCCTGTTCGGAATTGGGCTCATGTCCCCGGCTTTGGCTTTCGCTCAACAAAATCCAGCGTCCGCCGCTGCCCGTAGTTGGCGCGAGATGCACGAACCAACAATCCTCCGCGAGTTCACGGATCTGTTGGCTATGCCCAATCTCGCGCGTGATGACGACAATATTCACAAGAATGCCGCGGCGATCATAAAGCTGCTCGAAAAGCGGGGCGTCAAAACCCGCTTGCTCGAAGTGCCTGGCGCGCCGCCCGTTGTGTTCGGCGAAATCGTTACGCCCGGCGCGACGCGAACACTGGTTTTCTACGCTCATTACGACGGCCAGCCGCTCGATCCGAAAGAATGGGCAACGCCACCCTGGCAACCGGTTCTGCGCGATGGCCCTTTGAATCGCGACGGCCGCGTTGTCCCGCTGCCTGCCAGCGGACCGATCAATCCCGAGTGGCGCATCTACGCGCGCTCGGCATCCGACGACAAAGCGCCGGTGATTGCTATCCTCACAGCCCTGGATGCATTACAAGCGGCTCGGATTCCTTTACGCTCCAACATCAAGCTGGTTTTCGAAGGCGAAGAAGAAGCCGGATCGCCCCATCTGGCCGACATTATCGAAAAGTACAAAGTGCTGCTCGGTTCCGACGTATGGCTGATTTGCGACGGCCCGGTGCATCAGAGCCGGCGTCAGCAGATTGTGTTCGGCGCGCGCGGAATCGCCACGGTTGACATCACGCTGTATGGACCGAACCATGAGCTGCACAGCGGGCATTACGGAAATTGGGCGCCCAATCCGGCCATGGCGCTCGCCCACCTGCTGGCGACCATGAAAGATGACGACGGCCGCGTGTTGATCGATCATTTTTATGACGGTGTCGAACCGCTCACTGAGATTGAGCGCCGCGCAGTGGCTGACGCGCCGGACGTGGATCAGGACTTGATGCGCGAGCTCTGGCTGGGGCACACGGAGGGCGGCGGAAAGAAGCTGGTGGAGTTGCTCAACGTGCCCTCACTGAACATCCGGGGCATGAGCAGCGCGCGGACCGGCGCGGGAGCGAGCAATGTGATTCCCTCGACGGCGACTGCCACCATCGACATGCGACTGGTGAAAGGAATCGATCACAACGCGGCTGAGCAACGCGTGATCGAGCACATCCGCAAACAGGGTTACCTCATCGTTGATACCGAGCCCGACGCCCAGACGCGCATGTCGCATCCCAAGGTGGCGCGGGTGCAGGTGGAATCGGGCGGCTACAACGCGTCAAGGACGTCCATGGACCTGCCCATCTCGCAGTTGGTTTTGAAGACGGCCGACTCGGCGCGCGGACCAGTGGTGAAACTGCCGACCATGGGTGGCAGCGTGCCGCTATACATGATCGACGAGATTCTGCACGTGCCCACCATCACCGTACCGATCGCAAATCACGATAACAATCAGCATAGCTTCAACGAAAACATCCGGATTCAGAATCTGTGGGACGGTATTGAGTTGATGGCGGCGTTGTTGGCGATGTAAATCACCGACGGTGCCGTTCAGCCTGTCGTATTAATGACCGTGCCAGTATTGTTTGTTCCTGCGGTATATGCCGAAATCAGCTGATCGAGCGAAGGCGGTGTGGTTGTAGTAGCCGGTTGAGTTGTACTGGTTCCGTTCAAATTCGCCAGCCCTTCCTGCAACAAGTCAGTGGTATTGGGCGTGGCCGGAGTCAATCCGTAAGCCGCGTCAGTAATCGATGAGTCGACGGATTGAAAAAAATCGGTCGGCTGATTGAAAGTCGATGTCGTTGCTGCAAACAGCCCGTTCACCTCCGCTAGCGCGTTAGCTTCCGTACTGAGGCTGCTCAAGTCGGTTGGATTGGCTGAATTGAGAATCGACTGCGGAATCTGAGACGTCGTGCTCGAAAGTGGAGCCCCAGGCGCGGTAAGCACGGACAAAGCGGTGGGGACAGGTGTGCTGCTGATAGTGCCCATAATATGTTTCCTTGGTGGACTTATCGGCTGGATTGCGGGAACCTTGAATACGAAATTTGGCCAGTTCAGGCGTAGCGCTTCAAGAAGTTCGTATCGGTTTTCCCAGCAACGAAGTCCGGGTCGCTCAGAATCCGTTGGTGCAGTGGAATAGTGGTGTAAATGCCTTCTACCACAAACATTTCGAGTGCCCGCCGCATGCGCGCGATGGCCTCCCCGCGGGTTGCTCCGTAGGCGATCAGCTTTGCGACGAGCGAATCGTAGTAGGGCGGAATTACGTAATCGGTATAGGCCGATGTGTCCACACGGATGCCAATATCGCCTGGCAGATTAAGACCGGTAATTCGTCCTGGCGAGGGCGCGAAGGTCTCCGGATTCTCGGCATTGATCCGGCACTCGATGGCATGCCCTTCAAATGTCACTGGCTGCCTGATAACCTCGCACAGCGGAAGACCGGCCGCGATCAGGATCTGGCTCTTCACCAGATCGATCCCGGTGATCGCCTCGGTTACCGGATGCTCCACTTGAATGCGGGCGTTCACCTCGATGAAATAGAGATTGCCTTTCTCGTCCATGAGAAATTCGACGGTGCCTGCGTTGGTGTAGCCGATGTTGCGCATGGCCTCATGCAGCGCCACCATCGTTTTCTTGCGCAAATCGGGATTCAGGCCCGGCGAGGGCGCCTCTTCGAGCAATTTTTGGTGGCGCCGTTGGATGGAGCATTCACGCTCGCCCAGAATTTCGATCGCGCCATGCTCGTCGGCCAGCACTTGAAACTCGATGTGCCGCGGCCCCTCGATCAGCTTCTCCATGTAGACGTCTTGATTTGAAAACGAAATGCCCGCTTCCTGCTGCGCTTGCGAGAAGAGCCCCGGCATCTCGGTTGCCTCATGTACCATGCGCATCCCACGGCCGCCACCGCCTGCGGAAGCCTTCAGCATCACCGGATATCCGATGCTCTCGGCGGTCGCCAGCGCGTCGTCCACATCTTTGAGAATCCCCTTCGACCCTGGCAGTATCGGCACGCCGGATTTCGCCATGGCCGCCCGCGCCCGCTGCTTCAAGCCCATGGAACGGATTACAGCCGGTTTAGGGCCGATGAACCGGATCTCGGACGTCTCACATACCTCTGCGAAGTCGGCGTTCTCGCTCAAGAATCCATAGCCGGGATGGATGGCATCCACGTTCGTGATCTCGGCAGCGCTGATCACCGCCGGGATATCCAGATAACTGCGCGCGCTTTTGGCCGGGCCGATGCAAATAGCTTCATCAGCGAACCGGACGTGCAGGCTATGACGGTCCGCTTCTGAATAAACAGCCACGGTACGGATCCCCAGATCCTTGCAGGCGCAGATGATGCGAATGGCGATCTCGCCACGATTGGCGATCAGAATTTTTTGGAACATATCAGCGCGGACGAATGGCGAACAGCGCTTCTCCGTACTCTACCGCCCGGCCGTTCTCCATCAGTTTGGCCACTACTGTGCCCGCAGTCTCCGATTCGATCTCGTTCATGAGCTTCATCGATTCGATGATGCAGAGCACGTGCCCGGGTTCCACCACATCGCCTACTTTCACGAACGGTGGGTCGCCGGGTTTAGGCGCGTCGTAGTAGGTCCCAACGATGGGAGATTTCACAATCGTTTCGTTGCCCACGGTACCTGATGTTGCGCCGGCCGAACTTGGACCGGTGCTGTTCTGCACAATCGCATCCCCCATGGGAGTCGCCCCCGGCGCCATCATCGATCCGGGGACCGTGACTTCGTGCCGCCAACCCAGCGTTCGCCGGATACGCACCCGATTTTCACCGCGCTGCACTTCGATCTCAGCCACGCCGCTTTCTATGACTAGCTGGACCAGATCTCTTATCTCTTCATTCGACATTCAGAGAAGCATTAGCTCCTTGGATGTGGTTGTCAATACTTCGCATCCATTCTTGGTCACCAGCACCGTGTCTTCGATGCGAATTCCACCGAAGTCCCGGATGTAGGCGCCAGGTTCAATTGTAATCACCATACCGGCCTCAAGTCTCGTGGGGTCCTTCTTTCCCAGCCGAGGCGGCTCATGGATCTCCAGGCCCAATCCGTGCCCGGTGGAGTGCACAAACTGCTTCGCAAGCCCTTCGGATTCCAATACTTGGCGGGCCTTGCCATCCACTTGGCCGGCTGTGACTCCGGCGCGCACTGTGTCGATGGCAGCTAACTGGGCGTTCAATACAGCTCTGTACATGCTGCGAATCTTCTGATTAGGACGCCCCAGAAACAGCATGCGGGTCATGTCGCTCATGTAACCGTTCTGGCACGAACCCATATCTATTAATAATAGTTCATTAACGGTTGCCTTCTGTTGGGAGGGCTGCGCGTGGGGCAGGGCAGTGCGGGGGCCGGCGGCCACGATGGTCTCAAATGCGGCCTTCTCGGCGCCCAGGCGGCGCATCTTGAATTCGAGCTCGGCGGCAATCGCCATTTCAGAAACACCCGGCCGGATGGACCGCACCGTGGATTCGAAAGCTTCCGAATTCGTGAGCACGCTGCGGCGAATGCGTGCGATTTCTTCAGGCGATTTGATCATCCGCAACTTCTCAATCACCGGTCCTATTGGTTTGAGCGATGCCGCCAGCGGAAGTGCCTGCTTGAGGCGCTGGTAGGAGTCATAGATCAAGCGCGTTGATTCGAAGCCGATTCGCTTGAGCCGCGCCCGGCGAATCATTTCAACCGCGGCAAGTTCCAGCGGGCCTTTCGAGACTGTCTTCACTTTCGAAGAGCACTCTTGAGATGCCTGGATGGTGTAGCGTGGGTCGGTGAATAGCGTTTGCGAATCGGGCGTCACCAGCAGCAGCCCGTGGCTACCGGTGAAGCCGCTCAGATAACGGATGTTGGGAAGCGCCGAGACCAGCAGCGCGTCGATTTTTAATTCGGCGAATTGGATCACGGGGTCAGCAGCAGCTTTCCGGTGGTACTACGGCCTTCCAGATCGCGATGTGCCTGCGCGGCCTCGGCTAGCGGATAAACCTTGTGAATATGGAGCTTCAGCTTGCCTTGAGCGATCCAGTTCAGCACGTCGCCTGCGCGCCAGGCCAGCTCTTCGGGCGTGGCTAAATGGTGCGCGAGCGACGGCCGGGTGAGAAATAACGAACCTTTTTGAGTGAGGAGCAACGGCGCGATGTCCGGCGCCGGTCCGCTGGCATTTCCAAAGTTCACCATCATGCCGCGTGGCCGCAAACAATCCAGGCTTTGCATGAAGGTGGACTTACCCACCGAATCGTAGACCACGTTCATCCCCTTCGCCTTGGCCGTGAAATCTTCTTTGGTGTAGATCACTACTTCGTCGGCGCCGGCCGCCTTCGCCTGGGCGGCCTTCTCTTCGCTGCCCACGGTTCCGATCACGCGCGCGCCCAGCATCTTGGCCATCTGGACCAGCAGCGCTCCGGTGCCGCCCGCCGCGGCGTGGATCAGGCACGAATCGCCCGCTTTGAGCGCATAAGTGGAATGCGTCAGGTAATGCGCCGTCATACCTTGCAGCATGGCTGCGGCGGCGGTTTGAAAGTCCACCGAATCGGGGATCTTCACCAACTGCCAGGCCGGCACAGCGGCATATTCGGCGTACGATCCGCGCGCCATGGCGTAAGCGACGCGATCGCCCGGGCGGACATTGGTGACGTCGGGACCAACGGCTTCCACCGTCCCCGCGGCTTCGTTGCCGAGAACAATCGGCGGAGGGGCGGGATAGAGGCCGGTGCGGAAATAAACATCGATGAAATTCACGCCCGACGCCGCGATCTTCACTAGCGCCTGACCGGCGGCCGGCGAGGGTTTTGGAATGTCCGTGTATTTCAGATTTTCCGGACCACCGGTTTGTTCTACAAAAACAGCTTTCATAGCGTGCGAACTTTCCTCCGAAGGTGAATGGTTGCTGCGTACAGAATCAGATATAACAACGTGAACGGGAACAACGCGAGGCGCGCCAGCGTGCGAACGGCGCCCGCGCCCGTGAGTCCCGCGCGAAACAGAATGAAGTGGCGGACGTTGGACAAGTGGCCGCGATCCAGCCAGAAGTAATCGCCGTTCTCATTCAAGATAAAAACTTTGCCCGGCAGTCGAGCGGCCAGCACCCATTTCCATTTGGCCATGATGGGTTCGTCCGAGCAGATGATTCCCACCACGGTGTAGTGATTGGCTGCCAACAGGTTGTACAGTTTCTTGCGCGCGTGGCTGTTGGGATAGTCGGTGACGCGATAGACGCCTCCGCGGTCGGGCTGGAAGTTCTGAGGCAGACCGCCGTAGCAGGTAATCAGGTCAGCTGTCATATTCGGATGTACACGGTACAAGCCAGGCAGCAGATCCTCGAAAAGATCACGCCGCCCGCTTTCCACCAGCAGCACGCGGGTGAAGGGCGGAATACGTCTGCGGAGAAAATAGCGCAACTTCTATTGTTTCATGTGGGGCAAGACGCCGTCTTGCCCAGACATTGTCGGTAGAAACTGGCGATCACGTTTCGACGATTTCAAAGGTGGATGCGTCATAGTTGTATGTCATCGTTTGATATTTCCGGCGTCGTCGCAGCAGCGCTGCTGGGGGCAACATTTGGATTGGTTGCTCTTGCCCCGGATATGAAACCAGTATTACTGCTCTTTGTGGTCTGCCCTCCAGCCTTCGTCGTCTGGGTGGCGGGAAAATCTTTGTCCTTCGCGGTCCCGGAGCTTTTTGGAGTCTGGCATGCGTTATCGTGATTGCGAACGCAGCTCTATATGGATTTGTGATGAGCATCTGGAATTCTCTTCCGCGGCGACTTTCGCATTTCGCCTTAAGCCGCAGGCTTGTGTTACCCGAAGAAATCAGAGACCGGAACGGAGAAGCCGGGAAGTAACCGATCTTCGATCAATTGATCGCCCCTGAGTTCGCGAATCGAGTCGGCTGAGTAAATCATTACCGAGCGGGCGCTTGGGTAAACAACCCAAACCGTCTTTGAGCCGTTTTCCCGATACGCGTCGATCTTGTTTTTGAGGTGTACTTCCTTGTCGGTTGGAGCGACAACCTCGATGGCGATCGCAGGCGGGCCTTGCGTGATACGGACGTCACGTCCAAGCTGTTTGTTCTCGACGATGCTGACATCTGGAACGAACGTATCGTACTTGCTGACCTGGAAGCCGGTGGTAATCAGCACAAGTAAGTTGAAGATTCTCATTGGCGAGCAGATAGTGGATCAAGGCTTCTGCGACGTTATTTCTAGGAAGGTCGTGACTCAGAGGATGGATCGGATATTTGACGACTTCGCCGTGGATTAACTCATCCCTGATCCGGTTGCCCCACTGATCAAACTCGTCCGGAAGAGCCAAGTACTCCTCGGACGTGATTGGTGCGGCAGTCGGCATGTATTAATGCTACACGCCCCAGCAGTAGTCTTCCACCACTTTGTCGACGCTTTCGTCCTGCTCGGTCAGGCGCATCAGTTCCAGGCGGATGGCGTCTACTAGGGCGTGCCAACTGGCTTCGATGACGTTGTCGGAAACGCCGACCGTGGCCCAGCTGCGCTTGTGGTCGGACCATTCCACCAGTACGCGCACCTTTGCGGCCGTGCCTTTTTTCGGCTCCAGAACACGCACTTTATAGTCGGTCAGGCGTACGCTCGCGATCTTGGGATACACCGAAGACAGGCATTGGCGCAAGCACAAATCCAGTGCGTTCATCGGGCCTTGGCCGTTGGCTGTCGCGGTGTGGACGCTGTCCTGAACGCGCAGCGTCACGGTAGCCGTGGTGCCACCGATTAAACGCGTGGTCACGTCGTAGCCCACCACTTCGAACAGGTTCAATCCCGGACGCAATGCCTCGCGCACCAGCAGCTCGAAGGTGCCCTCCGCAGCCTCGATTTCATAGCCCTGGTGCTCCATCTGCTTGATGCGTTCCAGCAATTGCCGCCGCCCTTCCGAATCCAGGCGATCGGCCAGGCCATGTTGCTTGAGTTTATAAAGCACGTTGCCGCGCCCCGAAAGATCGCTCAAAAGAACACGCTGGCGGTTGCCGACGGTCTCGGGCTTGACGTGCTCGTAGGTGGATGAATCCTTCAGTACCGCGCTGACATGCACGCCGCCCTTGTGCGCGAAGGCGCTGTGACCTACGTAAGGCTGATCGTTTCGCATCGGCAGGTTGGCTAATTCGGCGATGTATCGCGCCACCGAGCTCAGATTCTGCAGGTTATCGCGGCCGATAGTTGTGTGGCCGAGCTTCAGCTCCAGATTGGCGATGATCGAAACCAAATTGGCATTGCCGCAGCGCTCGCCGTACCCGTTGATGCAACCTTGGACGTGGGTGCAGCCGGCCTCAATCGCCGCAATGGCATTCGCCACGGCAACATCCGCATCGTTGTGGGTGTGGATTCCGAGCACGCCATCAAAGCGCTTGCGGACTTCCGCGACCACTTCGATGATGCGATGCGTCAGGTTGCCGCCGTTGGTATCGCACAGGCACAGAACATCCGCACCGGCTTGCTTGGCTGCTTCGAGCGTGCGCATCGCGAAATCGGGATTCGCATTGTAGCCGTCGAAAAAATGCTCGGCGTCGTAGACCACTTCCCGGCCATGATCTTTCAGGTATTTCACGGTCTCCGAGATCAGCTTCAGGTTTTCGTCTTCCTTGATTCCAAGCGCGCGATGCACGTGCAGATCCCAACTCTTGCCGAAAATAGAGATGGCCGGAGTTTCGGCTTCGAGCAGAGCCCGGACATTCGGATCCTGCTCCACTTTGTTCTTCGAAAAGCGTGTGGAACCGAATGCTACCAGGCGTGCGTGGTTGAGCTTCAGATCGCGGGCCCGTTGGAAAAACTCTTTGTCCTTTGGATTGGAATTGGGCCAGCCGCCTTCGATATAATCGATCCCCAGCTCGTCGAGTTTTTGCGCGATGACCAGCTTGTCGTCGAGTGAGAAGGAGACGGCTTCGCCTTGCGTGCCGTCGCGGAGAGTGGTGTCGAAGGTTTGGATTCGCATATAAGGAAGTTCTTTCAGGGCGTTCACACGAGTGTGAACGCGGCACGCTGAGAGCGTGCGCCACATTTACACCGCGGTGGCGGCTTCTTGCGGGACGCCGGCCTCCTTCCGCTTTTTGAGGAATGGCATCATCTCGCGCAGCTCGCGGCCCACCTTTTCGATTTGGGAATCGCGGGCGGCTTCGCGCATGTGCAGGAACTTGTGGCGGCCGGTCTTGTTTTCCGCAATCCATTCACGGGCGAACTGGCCGGATTGGATCTCCGACAGAATCTTCTTCATTTCATCGCGTGTCTGTTGGTTGACGATGCGCGGCCCGCGCGTGTAATCGCCGTACTCCGCCGTATCTGAAACTGAATAGCGCATGTAGCTGAGGCCGCCTTCGTAAATAAGATCGACAATCAGCTTCAATTCGTGTAGGCACTCGAAATACGCGATTTCAGGCGCATAACCGGCTGCTACTAGCGTTTCAAAGCCCGCCCGGACCAGCTCACTGGCGCCTCCGCACAGCACGGACTGCTCGCCGAAGAGATCGCTTTCAGTTTCTTCCTTGAACGTGGTCTCAATCACGCCGGCCTTGAGACATCCCAGAGCGAGAGCGTACGCCAGTGCGTTCTCCGTTGCCTTGCCCGAGGGGTTTTGATGAACCGCGACCAGCGCCGGTACCCCAACGCCTTCCGTGAACAGCTCACGCACGCGATGGCCGGGCGCTTTGGGGGCGATCATGGAAACGTCCACGTCCGCCGGTGCTTGAATCTGCCCGAAGTGAATATTGAAGCCGTGGGCGAACATCAGAGTTTTGCCCTTAGTCATGTGCGGCCCGATTTCAGCCGCGTACAGATCGCCCTGGATATGATCCGGAACCAGGATCATCACCACGTCGGCAGCCTTCGCGGCATCGCTTGTCGAAAGAACCTTGAGCCCGGCCGCTTCCGCCTTGGCCGCACTCTTGCTTCCCTTGTGCAGCCCGACCACGACGTTCACGCCGCTATCGCGCAGATTGAGGGAGTGGGCGTGGCCCTGGCTGCCGTAGCCGATGATCGCTACCGTCTTGTCCTTTAGTAAGGCAGGGTTGCCGTCTGTTTCGTAAAATCGCTTAGCCATGAATCGTGTTCTCGTTTCTCGTTTCTCGTTTCTCGTTCGCATTCCCGGACGTTGTGATCTTGGGGACGGGTGGGGACAGGCGTAGTTTCTTCGCTTCCAGCGCAACTACGACCGTTCCCGAGCGCGTGACTTCGATTTCACCGTAGCTGCGCATCAGGTCGATGAAGACGTCCAGCTTTTCAGGATCGCCGGTTACTTCGAGCGCGAATCCTTCGGTGGAGGAATCCACTACGCGGGCGCCAAAAATCTCCGCTTCCTTCAAGATGTTCGGACGGCTGTTTAGCGTGGGTCGTACGCGCAACAGGACCATCTCCCTGCGGACCGCCGCAGCTTCGGTCAGGTCCGACGCTTGCAGCACGTTGACCAGCTTGTTCATTTGTTTGATCACCTGGGCACGCAGTTGCGGCTCAATGTCCACCACGATGCTCATGCGCGATAACGTCGGGTCCAGCGTTCGAGCTACGGTCAGGCTTTCAATGTTGTAACCTCGCGCGCTCAGCAGGCCCGTGATGCGCATTAGAGCGCCGGGTTTGTTCTCCACCAGAAGTGAAATTACTTGCAGCATTTTGAGTTAGCTCCCGCCAAGCTGACGTGGGCGGCGGCTGCGGACCAGGGGGTCCGCCCCACTTGCACTACAAGTTCAGGGGGCATGTTGGAAATTTTCATGCCTCCACCGGTTGCGGCGGGCCCAAAACCATTTCGTTGATAGCGCCGCCTGCGGGTACCATCGGATAGACGTTTTCGAACGGTGAAACGCGCACGTTCAACAAGTACGGGCCGTTCTCGCGGATGGCCTCATCCAGCGCCGCCACCAGTTGAAGAGGATCTTCTACCGTGCGGCCTTTGAACCCGTAAGCGCCGGCCAGCTTCTCGGCATCCGGGAACGTGTTCAGCTCCACCTGGGAGAGGCGATTGTTGTAGAACAGCTCCTGCCACTGCCGGACCATGCCGAGATAACCGTTGTTCACCACCACGATCTTGATCGGCAGCCCATGGTTCGCAATCGTGGCGAGCTCCGGAATGGACATCTGGAATCCGCCGTCACCGACAACCGCGAAAACCAGCTTGTCAGGCCGCGCGAACTGTGCGCCGATGGCGGCCGGCAGGCCGAATCCCATGGAGCCAAGGCCGCCCGAGTTGAGCCACAGCCGAGGCTCATTGAAGCGGATAAACTGCGCGGCCCACATCTGATGCTGGCCCACGTCGGAACTGACGATGGCCTGGCCTCCGGAAAGCCGGTCGATCTCGCGCATTACATGTTGGGGTTTGATTTCGGTGGTGGAAACCTCGGGCACGAGCGGATGCTCCGCCTGCCAGTCGCGAATCTGAGCCCACCACGCCTCGCGCGCCGCTGCATTTCGCTTCTGATTGGCCGGCGCCAGCTCGCGGACCACTTTATTTAGTTTCTGCAAAACACGCTTTACGTCGCCCACGATCGGCAGATCGGCTACGCGATTCTTGCCAATCTCGGCGGGATCGATGTCGACGTGAATCACCTTGGCATGCGGAGCGAAGGCCGCTAAACGGCCGGTGACGCGGTCATCGAAGCGGACGCCCAGGGCAATCAACAGATCGGCGTTGCTCATGCCCATGTTGGCCGCGTAACTGCCGTGCATCCCAGGCATGCTGATGAAATTGCGATGTTCCGCAGGCAGCGCGCCCAGTCCCATGAGCGTATTCACGGTGGGAGCATCCAGCAACTCCACCAGCTCCAGCAACTCCTCAGATGCATTGGCCGCGATGATGCCGCCGCCCGCATACACCATCGGGCGCTGGGCATCCCAAATCATTTGTCCGGCGCGACGGATCTGGCCGGTGTGGCCTTCGGTGTAGACCTTGTAACCGGGAAGATGAATGGAGGAGACGGGGGTGTAATGAGCTTGGGCCTGGAAGACGTCCTTCGGAATATCCACTAGCACTGGTCCGGGACGGCCGCTGGATGCAATATAGAACGCCTCGTGGATTGCTTGAGGTAGCTCAGCGACGGTCTTGACCAGGAAGTTGTGTTTGGTGCAGGAGCGCGTGATGCCGAAGGTGTCAGCTTCCTGGAATGCATCGCTGCCGATCAGCTTGGTGGAGACTTGGCCGGTGAGCGCGACCACGGGAATGGAGTCCATCATGGAATCCACCAGGCCGGTTACCA
>PMOK01000162.1 GCA_003162425.1 Bryobacterales bacterium
TACCTGTATGGCGAGAACGCAATCCAGGAGTTTCAAGTCGCCGTCAGCCCCTACTCGGCGATCTATGGCGGCGGATCGAGTTTTATTAACGCAGTGACCCAGTCGGGGAGCGCCGTGGTCCATGGCAGTGCATTTTATTACAACCGGAACTCCGCGACGGCAGCCAATGACGCTCTCTCCAAAGCTAGCGGCTTCCCGAAGCCACAAGACGCTTTGCAACAATTCGGCGCAGGGCTGGGCGGTCCCCTCTGGCGGAATCGTTTATGGTTCTTCGTCGATTATGAGCAGCAGATGGAGAACGATCCGATTTCCGTCATCAACCCGGCATTCACTGCAGTACAGGCGAACTTGAGTTCTTATTTTGGGATTCCGTCCGGCACGAAACTACCTGCGCCCAACGCTCCCTACCCAATACCTGGCAACGACAGCGCGCCGGACGCGGCCAATCCCGTATACCTTCAGCAAGTGTCGAATACTTTGAACGCGCTGACCTCCAATCTTGGAATCCAGCCAAGAAAGAAAAACGATCTGGTGGTTACCTCCCGGCTGGACTACCAGGCCAGTTCCAGGGATAGCCTGTTCTTGAGCTTCAATGTGAACCGGTTCAACTCGCCCGGAGGCGTTATCACCGTCAGCCCGGTAGCTGTTTATGGGACGCAAACGCTGGCTAACGACTATGTGCACGATTTCCAAGCGAGCCTGGGATGGACGCATGCGTTCTCCTCCAAATTGCTGAATGAGTTCCACGCGGGCGCCTCCGACGATAACCAGATCGCGACCCCGACTGGCCGGGCTCCTAACATCCCCACGCTGATACTGGATAGCCCGGCCTCCTTCACTCTAGGCAATGCCCCATTTTCCGTCGGAAGGGTCTTTGAGAGGCAGTATTCCGTCTCCGACCGCCTCGACTGGGTGATTGGCAAGCACACGCTGCAATTCGGTGTCGATTTCAATCGCGCATGGGATGCGGATAATAATTTTGGCGGCGCGGACCCGAATGCCGACGTGCAGTTCGGGTCGTTCCTCGGCAGTTATGAATTTTCCAATCTGGAGAGTTTTGCGCTGGGTGAATACAACCTCTTCAGTCAGGCTTCAGGAAAGCCGACTTTTTCTTTTGGCGTGCCTTACTACGGATTTTACGTGCAGGATTCGTTCCGGGCTTTGCCGCACTTGACGCTGGAAATCGGATTGCGCGAGGATTTCCAGGTCTACCCGCAGCCCAAGGAGAATCCGGCGTTCCCACTCACCGGACAGTATCCGAACCAGTTTCTACGTTTGGCCCCGCGTTTCGGATTTGCGTGGCAACCCGGATCGAACACGGTGGTGCGCGGAGGATTTGGACGGTTCTATGACAACATGAACGGTCTGAACTATCGCAGCGCGGTGGTCTCGAACGGACTGGCGTCACAGCAGTCGTCAGTAGGTTCCAATTACAACCCCGCTCTGCCGCCGGACCAACAGGCACCCACGTTTCCGAGTATCATCCCCGGTAGTTCCCCCCTGTTCCAGGCTTCTCCGGACATATCGCTGGTTTCTCCGCAGTTTCGGGCGCCCTATGTATGGCAGGCTAGTTTGCAGATTGAGCGAGAGATTTCCGGGAACACTAGCGTAAGTGCCGGCATTATGTGGAATCACGCAATGCATCTCGTTTCCGGCAGCGCTTATGATTTGAACCTCAATCCGTTGCAAGGCACGACCACGTATGTGGTGTGCCCTGCGGGAACCATCACGGCGCCCTGCAGCGGGAAGACGGTCACGCTGCCGAACATGGACAATGGTCTGCTAACCGAAGGCCGCATCAACCCCAACCTGGGCGAGATAAACGAATTGATCAGCCCTGGGCAAAGCACTTACAAGTCCTTTTTTGTGCAATTGCAGCACCGCATGTCGAAGGGTCTTTCCATGCAATTCTCCTACACGTTATCCAAGAGCACCATGCAGGATGGGATGGACTTCAACAATCAGTTCGACTTCAGCAATACCAGCGGTCCCTCGCTATTAGACCAGCGGCATCGAATTAGCTTTGCCGGCGTCTACCGGCCAGGCCTCGAAAGATTGACCAGTTCGCGGGCCGGCCGCGCGTTACTCTCAGGCTGGAGGCTGAGCAGTGTGATGGAGTTCTCTTCCGGCCGTCCGTACGCGGGCTTGTTGAGTCCCGCATGCACCAGTCCCACCCTGTCGTTCAGCAATTGCGGCGTCACCGGCAATGACAATTTGAACGACACTGCCTTCAACGAAGACACTGCGAACACCGCGGCCGGCATCAATGGCGCCGGACCCACGCCGGGAATTGGGCTGAATTCGTTCTACGGCCCGTGGCTCGAGAGAATCGACGTTGCGCTGGCCCGCAGTTTTTCCATCCGGGAAGGCAAGGAATTGCAACTCCAAGCGCAAGTGTTCAATCTCTTCAACCACGCCAACTACTTTGTGCAGAATGGCGATGGGATCAACCAGTTGCAATACAACCCAATCGGAACCAATTGCGGCGACGGCGTGTCGTTGAATCAGACCTGCTATCTGGTACCCAACTCAGGGGCAGGCAATTTCGGAGCCTTGCAGGAGATCAGTCCAAACGGCCTTCCCCGCGTGTTCCAGTTTTCCGCGCGATTCACATTCTAAGGAAAACATCGGTTGGCAGGCGAAGGCGCCTACCCCACCAAAACTGTAACCCTTGCACGTCAAGGTGGGGCAGGCGCTTTCGCCTGCCAACCGATTTTTTCATGACGCATCGTCACCATCTGGCGGGCAGAGGGACTACAGGTCGGGACCCTGTGGTCTGCGCCAGCAGGAACGCGCGACCGTACGGAAGTTCGCGCACGGAATGAGTACGCCGGATCGCTTCATCGCGTTCCAGCATTTGTAATTCCGAAAGCGTCACATAGTAATCCGATGCAGGGCGGGCTTTCACCAGGCGCACGAGCGCGTCATCCGACTGTCCTAGAATTGCCGTTCCGATGGGCTCGGTGGAGTCCAGGCCCCAGTCCCGCAGCCGCGATGCATAGGTGGGCTCCAATTGAGGGAGCCGCTCAAACTCATCCTCCGTCAGCATGATTCCCAGGTGCACATAGTGAGGAATGAATTTGGGCAGTACGTCATCCTGAACGCGGAAGTAATATCGGATGCGTGGCAGGCGAAGAGTGGACGCGTAAAAATAGTCGTCGCTGTCGGCCAGGATCAGTTCGTTGCTGCGTCCCAGGTTGTAGTAGGACCGCAATCCGGCGACGGCGGCGAGCGGCTGCGCTGCGCCAAACCCGAGCCCCCAGATTTTTCCAGGCTCGCTCGATTTCAGCACGAAGATTGCGCAGAGCGCGAGCAGCCCCCATTTTGCGCGCTGGGCGGAGAAGATGGGATTGTAGGCGGCGACAATCAAACAGCCCGGCGGTATCAGCAATATTGCGTAGGGCAGATTCTGAAATCGGAACAGGAGAAGTGCCCCGGTCGCCAATGCGAACCAGGCGGTGAGCAACGCGGGCTGGACTTGGTTGCGCGCGCGCAAGGCTGAAATCAAGAATGGCAGAGCTGTCAGCAGAAGAATTGCAAGTACGGGATCGCTGAGCGCGAGACGCTTGAAATAGAACGCGGCCTGGCTTTCCGGCGATGCTGCAGGAGGCTGAATTCCGAAGCCGAGGAGTTGCACCTGCACATAATCTGCCCAGAACCATTGCCGGTGGGCCATGAGTTGGTAGATGTGCCAGGGAGCAATGAGCGCCGCGGCGATTAGAGCAACCAGCGCCATCCGTACGAGTGACGGCCGCTTATCCGGCCGGATCAACACGCAATATAAGACTAGAATGAACAACGGGAGCAAGCCAGCGACGCTTTTCGTCATGACGCCGGCCGCTACCGAAGCACCGAACCCCCATAGCGAGCGTGTGCGGACAAGCGTCGGGTCCGCGTACAAAAACGCTAAGGCGCCCGAGATGGACGCGACCACCAGCATGTCGGTGTAACACAGGCGGGCGAAAATATGCATCAAGGGGTTGGACAGGAACAGGACGACTGCGGCACACGCAATCAGAATTCGCCGCTCGCGGCGCGTCCACCAGAAGAGGATTATCGCAACGCACACGGCAGCAGCCAGCGCGGGCAGGCGCAACGCAAATAGGGATTGTCCGAATATCTTGAGCGAGAATCCCGCGAGCCACAGCAGCAGCGGCGGTTTGAAAAGCAGATAGCGTCCGAGAACTTTGGGCGTCAGCCAGCCGCCGGCATGGGCCAAGCCCAGCGCGCTATTGGCGTAGGTGCATTCATCCTGCGCGCGGAGCTTCGAAAACGGGTCCGAATACGCGGTCCCAACGCTGGCGCGTTCGATTCCATAACCAAGTATCACGGACGCGACAGCGGCTACAACCAGCAGTTGGAGAAATTGGCGGCGCACAGGTCCACGATATCCTAAAGACGATATCCTGAATATATATGCGCAAGATTGTTGCCGGGCTTGTAATGTCGCTGGCCGTGCTGGGCGCCTGGGGGGCCGAGATGCGGAGCCGGGGAGTGTCCACTGCCCCGATCCTGATTGATGTTTATAGCGACTTCCAGTGTCCGGCCTGCAAAGTTCTGCACGAGAACACGCTGGGTCAACTGGCTTATGATTATGCCGACAAAGGCAAGGTTTATCTGGTGCATCACGAGTTTCCGTTGCCCATGCATGCCCACGCGATGGAGGCGGCCTGCTATGCTTGCGCGGCCAGCCGGGTGGGCAAGTACCAACAGGTTTCCGACGTACTGTTTCATAGCCAAGAGATCTGGGCCGCCAATGGAAAAGTGGACGAAACGGTGTGCAGCATTCTAACGCCGGGCGAGGCGAAGAAGGTGCGGGCGCTGGTGAAAGATCCAGCCATCGCCGCCGAGGTGCAGAAGGATATTCAAGCTGGGAAGACCGCCCAGATTAATCAAACACCGACCATGATTTTGACTTATCGCGGGAAACAGTACCGGATTCCCGGAGCGAACTACGACATCCTGCGGCGCTTCATCGATCAACTATTGGCGAATTGACGTGCGATACTTTCTCATCGTTCTGCGTGTGGCGCTGGGAGTAGTTTTTCTCTATGCCGCTTACATGAAGCTGCGCGAGCCGTGGCTGATGTTTGCGATGTCGATCGATGCCTATCAAATTCTGCCCGAATGGGCGGCGTTGACGCTGGGCCGGATTCTGCCGTGGCTGGAGCTCGCGCTGGGGCTGCTATTGGCGACGGGTTTTGGCCTGCGCTATTCAGCGGCGAGCGCAAGCATTATGTTGGCGGGGTTCTTCGCTGTGATGGTTCGCGCGTACGTCATGGGGATGAAGATCGACTGCGCATGTTTCGGCCTGGGCGATGTAATCGGTCCACGAACGCTGGTGCGCGATGGGGTGTTGCTGGTGCTGTCGGTGGGGTTGACGATTCTGGCGATGCGGAATGGTCGGGGCTTTGAAACCTCACAGGTCTAGCTGTCTACGGATGGCGTGTCCCACTGCCTGCATGTCCATTTCGGTGAGTACGTCCATGCGTGACCTGAGCCGTTGTTTGCTCACCGTGGTGATTTGATCCGCCATCGCTTTCCGAGCTTCGCCAGCAAGATGAATGGGCGCCTCGCAGGGAGAGACTCTGGCCACGTTGCGCGTGATTGGAACCACTTGTACTCGGTTCAAATTTCGATTCGAAGCATCGTTGCTCACGATTACCGCAGGGCGTGTCTTCTGAATCTCGCCCCCAATGGAAGGATTGAAATCGACCCACCAGACCTCACCGCGTAGCATCTTCAGGTCCCGCGATATCCCCCACCAAGGCTTCTGACCACTCCAGCGCTTCTCGCTCACGGGCTTCGTCGGCGGCCATTTCCTGATAGGCTGCATTCAAGTCGGCCGGTACGACGTGAGGGCGTGCCAACTGGTCAAGAAAGCTGCTAATGCGGCGCCGTCCAACAACACGATGCAGGCCTTGATAAACGTCCTCGCTGACCGTAATCGTCAGTTTCCTTTGCATATTCCTAATACGTATTATACACGTATTCACTTGTCGAGTACAAAAAAGGCCGGGCGACCCAGAAGCCGGCGAGCGGCGGCCAGATCTAGGCCTTGGTCTCACAATAATCGGAGCCGCCCCCGCGTTGCCGAACTACGCAACAGCCAAAACCGAGGAGGCAGAGAGCAATAGAAGCCCAATTCGGTTCGGGAATGGGCGTAAACTTCGCATTGAGCGATAGACTTGCAGACTCAATGAATCCGAAGTCATCGTAACCTGGGGAAACGTCAATGTCGCCTCCGCTGTCGTACTCGAATTCGTATGGTCCCGGTACAAGCTTGAGCTTGAACGTTTGGTCAGGTGGCCATGCCTCTGTAAAAACTGGACCCAAAGGCCCATACATATCCGCGTACGAAAACAAGTTACCGCCTGACTCGATTGTCAATTGCATTGTGGACTCGGTTGTAAGGGTGAAGTACAAGGAATAATACTGGCTTACATTGCCAGTTACCCCCCACCCTCCACCGGGTATCGGGTCGACAGTGAATTGGCTCAATAGATCTATAGCGATGCTGTTGGATGTCACCACTGTTGTTTGCTGAACTAGAGCGCCGGCCGTGATGACTCTCCCGTCCGCTGGCGCTGACGCGGCAGAAGCCTGCCCCGACGCGTTGGCGCCACTGAAGCTGAAAGAATTGGTGACGAAATCGAAAGGTGAGCCTACGGGCCAGTAAAGGATCGCTACCTCGCCGGAACCGTTTCCGCTTCCGTTGAATTCAACGCCGACGATATCTGCGAAGGCGGGGAATGCCAGAAAAGATCCGACCGCGAGGGCGGCTAAAATACTGGGAAATTTTGTGGAGGAGAAGAAGCCTCCAGAACCTATCAGTTCCATATCGGCCTCCGGATGCTGACTTTCTGACTTGACTAAGCCTAGGCAATCACAGGTCCAAAGGCCACGTTTTGAGCCCTCACTCTCGCAATAGTAAGCTTTTCAACAGAATGCGCGACCTCGCACATCTGCATGCGTGACCTGACTCAACCCGTCAAATTTGCAGGAGGTTACTGAGCACAAAAAAGGCCGGGCGACTTGCCCGGCCTTTCACACGGAGGAGGAGCGGCTTTTACCGGGCAGCCAGTAAAGCCCTCAGATGCCGCGCACGTTCCGGAGAGCGAAGCTGGCGCAACGCCTTGGCTTCGATTTGCCGGATGCGCTCACGGGTGACGTCGAATTCCTGACCGATCTCTTCCAGAGTATGCTCGCGCTCGCAGCCAATGCCGAAGCGCAGCCGGATCACTTTTTCTTCCTTCGGAGACAGGGTCTTCAAAATGTTTGCGGTCTCATCGCGCACGTTGGAATCGATCACTGCGTCCACGGGCGAACCAACCCAGCGGTCTTCAATCAAATCTCCAAGTGCGGATTCACCGTCGCGGCCCACCGGTGTTTCAAGCGACACCGGGTCGCGCGAGATGGTTTTGAGCTTCTGGACCTTCTCGACCGGAATGTCCATGCGGCGGCCGATTTCGTCGTTGGTCGGTACGCGGCCCAGTTCCTTTTCAAGCTCGCGCGTGGCGCGCAGGAACTTGTTCATGCTCTCGTTCATGTGCACCGGAATGCGGATGGTGCGGGATTGGTCGGCGATGGCGCGCGTAATGGCCTGGCGAATCCACCAAGTGGCATAAGTCGAAAACTTGTAGCCGCGCCGGTATTCAAACTTGTCGGCGGCGCGCATCAGNNATCAGGCCGATATTGCCTTCCTGAATCAGATCCAGCAGGTGAAGGCCGCGGTTCACATATTTCTTCGCTACTGAAACCACCAGTCGCAGGTTGGCTTCAACCAGATCCTTCTTGGCGCGCTCCGCTTCAATTTCTCCGTGGCGGATGACGGACATGCTGTGCTTCAGATCGTTGAGCGACGCCGCGGCAGCCGATTCCAGCTTGCGGATCTCACGCCGCAACTCACGCGAACGGGCCTGCGCGCTGATCCCGGTGCGGGATTCGATTTTGCGAAGCTCCGCCTCGAGATGGACCAGTTGCTCCACCGCGTGTTCAATTTCCTTGGCGAACTGCTTCCAGCGAGACGGCAGCCAGGCAATGTGCCGGATGGCGCGCGACATCTCAACCTTGGCCCGGTTGAGTTTGCCCCGCCACCGGCGTCTCATTTTCTTGTTGCTGAGCGGAATGGCATCCAGTTTCTCGATCAACTGCTCATGCCGCTTGTGCAGTGCGATCATCTCGACGAATTCGCTGCGCACTTCGGACTGCTTCTTGGTATCGGCGGGACTGCCTTCTTCCACGTCTCCGAGGTCTACGAAATTGTCCAGCTCTTCGTCGCCATGCTTCAAAAGCTCAGCGATCTCCACCACGCGCAACTGAACCAACGCGGAGCGGCTGATGGATTTCTGCATGCGCAATTTCCCGCGCTCCATGCGCCGCGCCAGGTTTACTTCACCTTCGCGCGTCAGTAGCGGAACGGCGCCCATTTCGCGGAGATAGACCCGTACCGGATCGTCTGTGTAGATCGATTCTTCCACCTGCGGCGCGGCAGGGAATTCCTCGTCCTGAACCTCTTCGGGATGGAAAAAATTCGACTCTTCGTCAAACGGGATCCCGAGGGGCTCGTGACTATCGGTCAAAAACTGATCTTCAAAATGATCCACTTGGGTCACTCACTTCTTTAGACGCTTCCAAACATCAATTGGGCGCAACTGTAGCACACCTTTGGGAAACACGAAACTCCTGCACACTTCCGCGCGGATGGGGATTCTAGCCACCCTATCGACGAATGCAGCAGTCAATTATAACCTGAAACCTGTTCGAAGTTAAGTACTAACTAAAAGATGTTCGTTTTTCGAATTGGTTACACCCCAACCTCAAAGCTCCGGAAGTTGCTGTTTCGCGCAACCGCGTCAGGGTCGCTTGTGAAGTACCAAGTGCTTCAATTCATTGAGGAAAGTCTCGACATCCTGGAAGTCGCGATAGACCGATGCGAAGCGCACATAGGCGATCTTGTCCAGATTGCGGAGCCGCTCCATGATCAGTTCTCCTATCTCCGTAGTAGATATCTCTCTATCAGCGCTGTCCGCGAGCTTAGCCTCGACCGCATCTACTACTTCGGCCAGTTTAGCCATTGGGACCGGTCGCTTCTCACATGCTTTGAGCAGCCCGCTGAGTACTTTTTGGCGGTCGAACTTTTCCCTACGGCCGTCCTTCTTGACGACCATATACGGGATTTCATCGCTCCGTTCATACGTCGTGAAACGGCGCTCGCAGCCCAGGCATTGGCGGCGGCGGCGAATAACCTCTCCCTCCTTACTCTCTCTCGAGTCGATCACGCGATCTTGCTTGAAGCCGCAGAAAGGACAGGTCATAAGGGCACGTCTTGAGGCAGATGCCTGAGTTTACTCCAGTTAAGGCCCTCATGAAAGGCGCAAAGGAGGCCGAAAGGTACTACAACTACAAACGTAATAATCCAAATGAAGATGGCGAGCCCGCTAGCAGCCTCCAAGGGCAGCCCGTATATCTCCGTAAGCACAACAATCGAAGCGACTTGAATTCCTCCGCCGATTCCGGGTATTTGAACTATGCTACCGAAGGCGACGAAGCCGAAGAATATTACTACATCTGTAATTTCAAATTTGGACGTCACGGGAAAGGAACGAAATAAGGTGTAGTAGCTACCCACGATGATCACCCACTCGACGGCCGTGTAAGCCAGGAGCAGCGTCAGGAATAAGGGATCGCGAGTGGACTCCATACCCTGAGAGAACGCGGCAAGCATCTGATCGGCCCGTTCATAATGTTTCGTGGGCAGGAAGGTGAGGCCGCTGAGGAGTCGCCGGCGGATCGGCTCGGAGAAATTGCGAAACAGGATCAGAAATACGATACAAGCTGCACCGATAAAAGCCACCAGGTAGCCGCCTGCGCCGAGTATCCAGCGGAGGCCGGGACCGAGCGCCTGAGTGTGGGCGGGGATGTGGGTTAGTCCAAAGCCAAAAAGAAGCAGCACCACTAGCAGGTCCAGCATCCGTTCAAGCAGCCAGGCGGCCATTTGCGACGAAAAAGATACCCCGGCGCTGACGGAGATCAAATAGGGTCGGACCACTTCGCCAGGCCGGCCCAGCAGCACAACCGCAGTAAAACCGATGGCGGTGTCATAGATTAGCTTTCGGAGGCTCAGCTTTCGGCCCAAGGGCCTGAGCATGACCTCCCAACGCAAGGCGCGCCCCACATAGGTCAGCAACATCAAGAAGATGGAGGCGCCCAGCCAGATCCAGTTGACACGGTAAAAGGTGGTAAGGAAGAGTTGCCATTGAAATGGGGTGCTACGGAGCCGATAGAGCAGGAGGGCGGCGAGGATGATTGCCCCGAGGGCGATCAAAAGCACTGGTTTGGTCCACTTTGGCGATTTGGGCCGGTCTAGCACGCTCCCTCCCGGTCGCGGCTCGGAAGGGCGGCATGGGGGGCCGTCCAGCCGCGCGTAGCAGTCCCGCCTCGGCAATTGGTACGCTGGACGTGGCCCTTCAAGAATGTAAATCTTGGATTCAAGTGAACTTCTTATCATAGATCTTCGTTTTCTTAACTGGAAGCGGAGATTAAAGAAGTCATGGCCACGGTGGCAATTCCGGCAGCAAAATGGAACTGGGTGCCACCTTACCCACAGGGTCGGACGGCCAACAATTTGGATGCGGATGCCCAACTCGTAGAGCGGTGCCTGACCGGGCAGGATGCAGCTTGGGAAGATCTGGTGAAGCTGCACACCCGGCGCGTGTACTCCATTTGCTACCGCTTCACGAACAGCGACGCGGAAGCGCAGGATCTGACGCAGGACGTTTTTTTGCGGGTGTTCAAGAATCTAAAAAGCTTCCGGTCCGGCGAAGGATTGTTCGTGGTATGGTTGACGCGTTTGACGCGTAATCTGCTGATCGATCATTACCGCCGGACGCGGATGGATCGGGCCACCGAATCGATCGAAGATCAAGTGAATGTTTTAGAGGAAACCACCGCCGTGCTGGCACGAACAGACGGAATGCTTGCCGGGCGGGAAGCGAGTGAAGTTCTGCAGGCGGCCCTGCAAAAGTTGTCGCCAGAGTTGCGGGAGACCGTGATTCTTCGGGATCTAGAAGAATTAGAATATCGGGAGATCGCGCAAGTACTCAATGTTCCGGAAGGAACGGTGAAGTCGCGGTTGAACCGGGGGCGTGCCGAGCTAGCACGGGTGCTTCGCCGGCATAAGGTTCGTATATGACGTGCGCTGAGCTGGAAATCCTGCTGTGCGACTACGTGGATGGAACTCTCCGCGGTGAGGAGAAGACTGCCCTCGAAAGTCATCTGGCTGGATGCAGCGCCTGCGCCGAGCTGGCCAAGGATGTGGCAGGCGTAACGGCCTTCATCGAGACTGTCGCCCCGGCGGAACCTCCGGCCGAGCTGCTGACGCGAATCCTGCATGAGTTACCCACCGGGCGGCCCACGGCTGAAAAGCGATCCTGGTGGTGGAAGCTAACCGGCGGCTGGGTGCACGCTCTATTGCAGCCGCGCTATGTGATGGGGATGGCGATGACGGTGCTGTCGTTTTCGATGATCGCGAATTTCGCTCATATCTCGCCGCGGCAATTGCGTCCGTCCGACCTGGATCCGGTGAAGATCTGGGCCTCGATCGACGATCGCACGCATCGCATGTGGGATCGGACGGTAAAATACTACGACAATCTCCGGCTGGTGATCGAGATTCAGTCGCGATTGAAGGAATGGACCGATCAGGAACAGGCACAGAATACAAGCCCCGCGCGTAAGCAAGGGGACGAAGGCAGTAAGCAGAAGGCAGAAAGCAGCACGCAGAAGACAGACGGTAGCGGGCAGAAGCCGGAAGCTGGAACGAGTGAGAAGAAGAGGTAACTATCATGAATTGCTTAAATCATCCAGAAGCACCGGCCATTGCGTATTGCAGAGCCTGTGGCAAGGCGTTGTGCGAGGGTTGCCGGCGAATGTTTGACGGAACTATCTACTGTGAGGAACACGTGCCTGCTCCAGCTCCAGCCGCGGCGGGCCCACCTCCTGGAACAGGCTATTCGCCCTACACGGCGCCAACGCCGCCGCCGATACCGGACGTGGGTGCGTCGCCAGGAATCGCGTTTCTGCTGGGACTCATTCCCGGAGTGGGCGCCATCTACAACGGCCAATACGTCAAGGGTCTGGTGCATGTAGTCATTCTCGGCATACTGATCAGCATCGTGAACAGCGGCGATAACGGCGGGTTGGAACCGCTATTCGGAATGATGATCGGCGTGTGGGTGTTTTATATGGCGTTCGAGGCCTATCACACGGCCAAGAAACGCCTGGCGGGGCAACCTGTGGACGAATTCTCGAGCCTGGTTTCGTTGCATGGCCACGGGTCGCGTTTTCCAGTGGCGCCCGCGGTTCTGATCGCGGTGGGACTGTTATTCCTGCTCAACAATATGGAGATTATCCGTTTCAGTCAATTCATCCGGTACTGGCCCATCGCTTTGATCGGTCTGGGAGTGTACATGCTGTACGAGCGCGTCTCGGCGTCGGCTCCGCGCGACAGCTCGCGGCCAACCGGAGTACGGGAGGCGTCCCATGAACGACATTAGCTATAGCTTGATCCAGGCAATTCGCGGCCCCATCATGCTAATCGCACTGGGGACGTTGGTGGCCATCGATTATTTCGGCATATACGGCTTTGGACGAACGTGGCCGGTTCTGATCATCCTGTTCGGGCTTTTGAAACTGATGGAAAAAGTGGTGGCGAGACCCGTCGTTCAAGATTCGGGTCCCGCGGGAGGGAGCGCAATATGAGACGGGGGTCGGTAATCGGACCGCTGATTCTCATTGGAATTGGCGGACTTTTTCTGTTGCGGAATCTGTGGCCCGAGATTCCTCTGGTGGATATCATCGCCAAATACTGGCCGTTTGTGCTGATTGCGTGGGGCGGGCTGCGATTGATCGAGATTCTGATGTGGGCCATCATGTCCAAGCCGATCCCGCGCAACGGGATTTCAGGCGGCGAGTGGATACTGGTTTTTCTGATTTGCATCGTCGGCGGCTCGATGTATACCGCGCGTCACTATACGGCCTGGTTTCCAACCGGCCGCGCCTGGCACGGAGTGATGATGGATCTGGGCGACAGCTACGACTACACGCTTACTTCGGTTGAAAAACCTTGCGCGAAAAACTGCAAGGTTTTGATTGAAAACTTTCGGGGCAATGCGAAGATTACTGGATCGAAAGATGCGACCACGGTAAGCGCGGGCGGACACGAAACAGTGCGTTCGTTCCAACAGAGCGAAGCGGATAAAGCCAACAAGGAGACGCCGCTCGAGCTGATCCCGCAGGGCGACGAGATTATCGTGCGCACCAACCAGGACCGGGTGAGCGACCGGACGCCCGCCACTGCGGAGCTCGAGATCACGGTTCCGATCGGGTCATCCATTGAGGGGCATGGCCGCACCGGCGATTTCGATATCCAGACCGTGAATGGCGCGGTGGACATCAGCAGTGATAACGCGGGTGTGCGCCTGGAGAGCATCGGCGGCGACGTGCGCATCGACCTGCGCAAGAGCGATATCATTCGGGCCATCGGCGTGAAGGGCAGCGTGGACTTGAAGGGCCGCGGCCAGGACGTGGAGCTGCAGAATATCGACGGCCAAGTGACCGTGGCTGGAACCTATACGGGCCAGATCCAGCTCAGCAATTTGGCCAAGCCGCTGCGCTGGGAAGATACGCAGATCAGCGTGAGCTGCGAAAAACTCCCCGGGCAGATTCATATGGGGCTGGGCGAGTTTACCGCCGATAACCTGATCGGGCCGATCCGTTTGAACGCGCGCTCGCGGGACATCCAGCTTTCTAACTTCGCGCAAGCGCTGGATCTGACGCTGGATCGCGGCAATGTCGATCTACGGCCCGGCAAGAATATTCCGAAAATCGAGGTTCACACGCGATCGGGCGACCTGGAACTGGCGCTGGCGGAAGGATCGAAGTTCGATCTGAAGGCATCCACCGATCATGGCGAGGTCCACAACGATTTCGGCGCGCCGTTGCGCGTGGACGAAAGCACCCACGGGGCCACCATTGTGGGTGGTTCGGGCGGTCCGCAATTGCGCCTGGAGACCGGCCGTGGCGCAGTGACGGTGCGCAAGGCGAGTGCGGATGAAGTGACATTCCCGAACATACCGAGCCAGCCGGATGCGCCCAAGCCGCCGAGGGCGCCGATCAAAGAATAAACCGTTCATCGGTTATTCGGTTCATCGGTTCGGACACAGCCCCGGGAGTGATAGGGCTATATTCGGCAGCTTTGACTATGATGATTCGATTGCTATAAGGAATCCGGCGTGTTAACGGATGCTGTCCGATGCCACTTCGATACGAAGGATGTTTCTAAGAATATACGATTTCAAAGCACTGCTTCCTTGCTAACGCGCGGGGCTACGTTGATTCGCCAACAGGGCGAACCGAAGAACTGAAGAACCGAATAACCGAATAACCGAATAACCGGCGAATGAGCGAGGGTTTACCCGAGCGGCGTGAGCCGACGTTGTACGTCTGCGCGGAAACTGTCGATGAAGCCCAAGACGTATTCGGCAATCGACAAGCTTGGATCTTCGATAAGCGGCGTCAGATCCATCGCGAAACTTAGCGCGGTCTCCTGGTCGGTCCCGTGGGAAGCAAAATACGTGGCGTTGGCCAGGCGCCGGCCGGCTGTCGCGAGATCGTAACGCTTGCCGCCGCTGATCTGAGAATCGAAAACGCCTACCAAGGCAGCGGCGATGTTGGGCTTCGCGGATGACGGCAGGACCTGTTTCGCCTCATCCGGCATCCAGTCCAGATTGCGCCACACTTCGCAGCCGTAGACCTTTTTCGGACGGACCGAGTCACGCACGGCACGTAGCGCAGCGATGGAGCGCAGCAGCACGCCGATGTGCGTATCGTGCTTGTCAGCCGGATTGTGAAGGTACACAACCTCAGGCTGCATCGCGCGCAGGATCTGCTTCAGATCCTCCACCAGGGCCGTCTCGCTCGCGTTCTTTACCTCGGAACTCGTGTATCCGAGCTGGATCTGGCTTGCGTAGCCGCCCACATACGCTGCCTTCCGTTGTTCAATCAAGCGCACCTTCTGCATTTCCTCATCGGTGTAGCCGCCATAGATCCCGCTGCGGGGACTGCCGGCGCCGTTTGTCGCCACAACGCCCGCGAACCACTTGTCTTTCTGGCCGAAACACTCGGCGATGCCATGATAAGCCATGATCTCGATATCGTCCTGATGCGCGGAAATACACAAGTGCGTAGTGCGCGCGAGCGCGGTCTCGGGCGGCGCGCCGTCGGGAATGAAAAGATCCGTATTGGAATTATGAAATTGCATGTCTGGTCTCTTGTTTTTGAATGGATGGCAGGCTAGCCGCGGCGACGGCCTGTCCGTGACGCTTTTCTTTCTCGCCGGGGATGTGAAAACGAATCTGCTCGGCGAGTTCCGGGAATTCTTCGTTCAGAACCTGGCCGGCAGTCGCCAAAATCAGGTCGCCGCCTGGTCCGCTCATTACACGGCCAAGCACCAGAAGATTGCGGATCTCGTAAAAATCGGCGTAATGAGCGATGTTGTAGCCGAGGTAGACTCCGATGGTTTCGTAGATTTTGCGCGCGCGCGGATCGCCGGCCGCGATGAGGTTTTGGACCTCAATCAATTTGCGGGGCAGCGGCATGTCGCTCGGAAGATCGATGCCGGCGGGCTTGAGCAGGCGGCCCACGGCTTGTTGCGAAAAATATTGGGCGCCGACGCCCGGGTCGCCGGACCATTCGTCCACGGGCGCGTTCTCGCGATAATCCACGGGCGTAAACGCGAGCTCGTTGAGCCAGGTGGTGATGTTGCCCTGGGGAGTGACGTAGCCGGCCGCCAGGCTCGATCCCATGGCGATGCCCAGCACGGCATTGTCGTTCAGCGCCATCGATCCAGCCAGCGCGGTTACTTCGCCGTCATTCACCACTTGAAACGGAATTCCGCCCCAGGCGTCTTTGAGCTCGAAGAACAAGCGCCGGACGCGGGTGTCGAACAGGTGCTGCGGCACGGCGCGGAATAGCGACGCCACGCGGATTTCGTTGTTCACATATACGCCCGCCGAACTGCCACCGATGGCATCCACGCGCGGCAATTTCGAAGCCGCCCGTTTCAAAGAATCGTGAATGCCGTCGAAGTGATATTGCGGATCGGATTGCACGCTCGGGTCCCAGGCTATTTCTTCGCTGAAGATCACCTCTCCGTCCAGCACCGCGGCGCATTTGCGATCGCTCGCGCCAAGGTCGAAACCGATGCGGCAACCTTCCAGATGGCGGCCGAGCGGCGTGGCCGTTTCTCTTTCCGCGGGAGTGCTCTCGAAGCTCGCGGTTTGGATGGTGAGAGGCCGGCCGTGCACGCTCTGGCCAATGAACTTCCAATCGAAGGCGCGCTCTCCTTGGGGCGCGTAAGTGCGGCGGAGGTATTCAGCAATGCCTGGATCGCCGGCGATGGTTACTAAATATCCGCCCTTCTGCCAGAGCAGGAACTTCAGCAATCGCTCGGTGTAGCGCTGGTTGAGAGGAATGTTGGCGCCGTGGTGTGGCAGCGTCGCGCTGCGATAGACGGAGACGGAACCATCGCCACGTTCGAGAGCGATTGCGAGGTTTTGAGCGCGTCCGCTCTCTAAGACCTTGGTGCGGTAGGCGCGGTTCCATAGAACTGCGGGGATGAATTCGGGATCGAGGACGGAATGAAATTTGGGTGATGTGACCAATACACTATGGTAACTGTCCCCTTGCTGACGCGCGGGGCTACAATTCGGACCAAACGGGATCAGATGTTCAGGGGTGTAGCCCCGCGCGTAAAGCGAGGGGACGGGGCAGCTCCCGTGCGTAGACGGTAACCGCCCCACGAGCAAGCCGTGGAATTACGGCTGGGCCGGCGGCTTGGCAGTGTTCATCGAGGATTCAGCCCGCGATTGACCGGTGACATCCAACGAATATATCTTCACGTCCACTCGCCGATTTTCTTTACGAGCCGCCCGCGTCTTGTTGTCAGCGTTCGGGAAATCCGCTCCCACGCCCAATTCGCGAATCGACCGCAACGGAATGTTCTTTTCCACCGCCAGGTAATGCACCACGGCATCCGCCCGCTTGCGGCTGAGCTCGCGGTTGTAGGCGCTGGGACCGGTATGGTCGGCGTAGCCTTCCACTTCCACGATATACATCTTCATGCTAGTGAGCTTCTGAGCGGCGTCATCCAGCTTCTGTTGCTCATCCTTGGCTAGAATGGTCCGGTTCAGCCCGAAGTAGACAGGCTGGGTTGTGACCAGCTTGTAGTTGTCGAGATTCTGAAGGGATGTGTCCAGCTTTGCTTGTGTCTGCTGAGCAGCAGTATTGGCGGCCTCGGCTCGCGCAGCAGCTTCCGCGGCAGCGGCATTCGCCTTCGCAGCGGCATCGGCCGCTTCGGCTGCCTTCTTTCCCGCATCCGTCGCCTTTTCATCGGCGGTTGCTACCTGTCGATCCAAGTCACCAATGGACTGCTTGTTCTCATCGGTTTGTTTCTGCAAAGTGCCAACATGAGTATCTGTCTTGTTAGCTTGATCCTGTACCGGGGCAATCGCTTCGCGGACGTTCTTCTTCGTCGCGCAGCCCACGCCCGTCAATGACAGGATAATTACGGCACCCAGGAACGCCGGTGTATTGCGAAGTGTCATGGGATTAATCCTCCTCTTGACTGCTATGTGCAACCATCCTTCCAAAGGATAACCCTATGCTACACAATGTACTTACTGCAAGTCCACTAAGAGCGAAGAGGTAAAAGTTGCTTAGCTGGCGTACCTTTTGACACGTTTACTAACATTTCTGTCACAGAACCAAGGAGTCAATTAAGTTATGGTAATGTTCAAAATCCGGCACTGTAAGGTCCGGGACCTTGGCTGCGTCATCCCAACGCCGTAGCAAGACAGCCCCTGCGAAGAAGGGATTGGCCTCCATAGCTCGCGCTTCCTCCGGTTTCAGTGGACCGCCTTGCAGCGCCAAACTCTGCAGTGATGATGGCGAAAGCATCGCCTGGTAGGCGGGATCGGTGGAACACAAGTAACGCTTGGCATCCACATGCAAGCGAATGGGCTCGGTCACCTCGGGACCGAAATGCGCGCTCAGCCAATCCGCTCCGGCGGCTTCGTGATAGCCATCAACGCCATGGTCGGCGATGTTTTCCGGTAATCCATGGATCAAATGGCCGATATCATGCAGCAACGCGGCTACCACCAAGGCCGGCCGCGCATTCGAGTTCTGAGCGAGCCAAGCCGCCTGCAGCGCGTGCTCGCGTTGCGAAACACCTTCGCCGAAATATGCATCGTGTCCGCGGGTCTGGAATAACTCAAATATCTGGTTGGTGACGTTCATGTTGATTCACTGTCCAGGTTGCCGCTGGTGCACAAAGTAGAGGGCGGCAGCGATGCTTGCTAGCCAGGTGACAGCAGCCAGCACGGCGAATGCGCCCTTCCAGCCCCAGGTTACCGCGATGTTCGCCATGCTATTGCCGGCCAGCACGCCGCCGAGATATCCGACGCCGTCAATCAGGCCCGAAGCGGTCCCGCTCGCTTGCTTGCCTCCGAAATCCAGCGCGATCGCGCCGGCAAGATAAGCGTAGGGCCCGATAATCAGGAACGCAACCAGAGCGACTAAGGCCACTGGCCAACCCGGCACGTCCTTGAAATTAGCCGAGCCCAGAATCAGAAGCGTGCCGCCGGCCAGAAGCATGCCGCACAGGATAATTCCGGCCCGGCCAGCACGGCCCAGCCGGTCGCTCAGGAAACCCGAGAGCAGAACCGATATCCCGCCGAACAATGGAAAGAGCGCGCTCTTTTGCGCCGCATCGGCATTGGTCAATCCCACTGCCTGAGTGAAATACGTCGGAGTCCACAGATTGAACGTTTCGCGCACCAGCGTCATTCCCAAAGATAATACACAGACCAGCCAGAACACCCGGCTGCGGCCGAACGTCCTGAGCAACGATTGAATGCTCGCGGGTGTGTGTTTCTCGCCGGCGTCGCGAAACAGGTTGTCGGGGTTGACGGCGGGTTCCCAAAGGCCCAGCTCGCGCGGAGATTCCTTCACCAGCAACAGGTTGATCAGGAGCAGTGCGGCCAACACTCCGCCCGCGGAGTAGAAGACACCACGCCAGCCCAGGCCATGCGCGATCAGCGCGCTCATGAATTGGCGGGAGAGTGCGTCGCCGAACAGAAAACTCAAGCTAATGATGCCCATGACAGTGCCGTAGGTTGAAAACGAAAACCATTTGGACGTGATTTTCACTACGCCCGCCCATCCGAGCGATTGAACGCCACGGTTTCCAATCCACGCCAGTGTGAACAGCGGGATTCCGCCAGAGACGGCAAAAAGAAAAGTGAACAGAACCGATCCGGCCATTCCGAAAAGGTAATTCCGGCGTCCGCCCAGAAAGTCGGCCAAGCCGCCGCTCGGGAATTTTCCAATCGCGTAAGCCAGCACGCCGAACGAAGCGATGGTCCCGAGCCGCGTTGTGGCTTCGTCCCGGGGGATGCCGTGCGCCGCCATCTCCTGGATCAGAAGGGGCAGCGCAACGGAAAGGTCGGAGCGGCATAAATAGTAGCCGGCATAGCCAGTCACCAGCAGCGCAACTGTGACCGCTTGCCAGAACCGCATTCAGACAGTTTAGATTACTCGTGTATCAACTTCATGAATATGTAGCGTAAGCCTCCGGCTTGCGCAATGGACAAGTCGGAGACTTGTCCTACCATTTAAGGCTTTTCGCCAATGGCCAGGCAGGTCTCAATCTGCTCGAGGATCGGATCGCATTCAGCCACGCTCGGCGCCGTGTAGTGCGCACCGGCATCCAGCAACCTCTGCTCGGCACTGCGCAACATGCGTTCTTGTTCCTCGACCGGCAGGTGTGTCCATTCGTCTTCCGTTAAGCCAATCTCGTTGCCCGTGCGCGTGATGCCAATGGTCCACATGCCGGCATTGTGGCCCTCTTCGATGTCCGCTGGAGTGTCCCCTATCTTCACCATTGTGGCCATGGGATAAACTTCCAGACGGACGGCTGCCAGATAGCACATCCAAGGTAGTGGACGTCCCCCGCCCGCATCGTCGGGGCAGAGCGAGCAGTCTGGGATAAAGTTCTGAGTAGCGGCGCGCTCCAGCAAATAATTGAGCATCGCGCGATTGTAACCCGTGGTGGTTCCAATCTTGAGACCTCGGGAGCGCATGGCCGCAACTGCGTCCGCAACTCCAGGAATGAGCCCCGAATAATCCGCCAGCACTTGAATCTGGTTCGGGATAAATCGCGCGTAGAGCGTGTCGACGTCCGCTTCGGCAGGCGGCGCGCCGTACTTTGAAATCCAAGCTGCTCGCACGCGCTCGATCTCAAGGATCGCCCGGATGTGCGCCTTCTTCGCAATTCCCATCGATTCGCGCGCTTCCGCGATCGTTACCGGCACGCCCGCCGGCGTGAAGACGGATTGCAATGCCGCCACCGGTGCGCGGCTGCCATAATCCACCACGGTGCCAGCCCAGTCGAGAATAATCGCACGCAGTTTCACAGATCCAACCCCGCCATGGTGCGCTCCGCCAATCCAAAAGAGAGCGTCATGCCGGAACCACCCGGCGCGGTCACGATATGGACTCCCGCGGCGGGCTCCGCCTCAAAAAACGGCTTCTCGGCGTGCGTGCTGTAAACACCGTGCCAGCGCTCGGCTACATGAAAATCAGGGAGCTGCAAGAAAGTCTCGGCTTCGCGCAAGATCAGCTCATCGATTTCGGGCTTGTCGAAGATGTCGACGCACGCGCTGTACTGGTGCGAGTCTCCCAGCGTAATGGCGCCGTCCGCCGTTTGCGAAACGAGAACGTGAATGAGGTATTTCTCGTACTCCGGCTTTTCGCGCGCAACGCGTTCTTTCAATTCCGGAAGGGTCGCGCACATCTGGAACGCCTTGTAGAACCGCAGCGTCAGCCCGGCCGCAAGCGCTGGGCCCAATTGCCATCCTCCAGGCTGCGGCGCCGTACGCATCATTTGCAGCTTACAACGCGTCAGGCCGCTCGAGCGGAACACATTCGGAAAAAGCGTTTCGAAATCGTCACCTGAGCAGACGATGGCGATATCGGCTTCATGAGATCCCCCGCCGGTTTCGATCCACGGCAAATCGATATGCGTGACCGCCTCCCCGAAGTGCACACTGACGCCCAACTCACGGAGATACTCCGGCAAGCGGGAGATCACCAGCCGCGGGTCCACCGTCAATTCCGTTGCGCTCCACAGGCCACCTTTCAAGCCCTTCGGCTGAACCGCTCCGCTGCGTTCGATTACGCCGGAAGGATCCAGCCATTCGCATTCATAGCCCACGCGCGGGGCGATTTCGGCGAATTCGCGCAGCACCTCGGCTTCATCGTCATGATAGGCCACATGCAGCGATCCGGTGGGAAGATGCGGAAGCCGCGCTGCCTGCAAGACCTCCAGCCAGATCTCGCGGCTACGGAGCGCCATGCGGTGCATCTCGCCGGAGGGTTGGCCCATGGGCCAGATCATTCCGAAATTCCGGATGGAGGCGCCGGTCGCCGTGCGGCCGCGTTCGCATAGCACAACGGAGTGGCCCCGCCGCGCCGCCACGTAGGCGTGCGCTAATCCTAAGATTCCTCCGCCGATCACTGCTACTTTCGCTCGCCGTGGCATTTCTTAACAATAGGACTGTTTAGTTAAGCCCGGATGACGAACATGCCGCCTTGCTCAAAAGCTTTGAGAAAATCGGTTGGCAGGCGAAAGCGCCTGCCCCACCAAATCGTGAGGCCTTGCGGTGTGGGGCAGACGCTTCCGTCTGCCAACCCGATCAGCCTGGTGAAGAACAGCCTTAGCGCTCTCATGGTTACCGCCTCTTTTGGTTACCCACAGGTAGTATGACGGATTTCCTTTTGGAAAACAGCAGGGATGTTGGCGGATGCTAAAATCTTCGGTAACTATGAACTGGAACAATCCCTTGTTGCTGTTGTCACTACCGCTTGCTTCGCAGACAGCACAGAATCCGCGGCCGAATTCGGAATTGAAAGATCCGGACGGCGAAAGAGTTCAGTTTAAATTCCAAACCCTGCCCTCGAGCGTTCAGATTTACACCTGCCAGGAAACCTTGCAAGGCTTCAGATGGACGGGGCCAGACCCCGATGCGATTATGATGAACGGCGAGAGGACGTTAACCGTACACCACTACAAAGGACCAACCTGGGAAGCGACCGATGGCAGCATTGTTAGGATCGACAGCAGATTTGTGGAGCATTTCCTGCCGAACAACAAAGACGCGGTTCATTGGTTAGAACTGCCGTCCAAAGACGGGACCAAACAGTTTGAGAAAGTGAAAATCATTCATAGATCGACACCTCCGGTGGACTCGCCCCATCTGATAGGTCCTGCGATGCGCATCACGTGGGCGCTGAAGAACGTGTGAACTACGCGGCTGTCTATCTGTTCTACGTCGACAAGTAGCGTGTTACCGAGCCGCGACCGTGAGGGAGTTCCCATGGGCCGGGTGGCCCACCAAAGGTGATGAAGACGCCCGTGGCGCACGCACTCCAGCGTGCCGCGTTCACGGTCCGGA
>PMOK01000103.1 GCA_003162425.1 Bryobacterales bacterium
CCGGAAGCGCACGTCGCGCTTGGCTCAGTGCTTTCGCTGCTCGATTGGAACTGGGCGGCCGGGGAGCGGGAACTCGAAAAATCCATCCAGTTGGATAGCCACGATCCCACCGGTCACGTCGCTTATGGCATTCACCTGGCTTGCCGCGAAAAGTTCGATTCCGCGCTGGCCGAGGTCGAGCGCGCCCTCGAACTCGATCCCGCTTCGCTGTTTCCGAATTTCATTTTAGGATGGCTGTATGGCGTGTCCCGCCGGTACGATGAGGCGGTCTCGCAGCATATGTTAGTCTCTCAGCTCGCTCCCGATTACGGATTGCCGTATTTCGGTTTAGGCTTGGCATACGCCGGCAAGGGAATGTTCGACGATGCCATCGCGCACTTCACCAACGCAAATCCGTTGAAATGCCGTTCCCTGCTGCGCAGTCAACTAGGCTATTGCTACGCCATGGCCGGCCGCCGCGAGGAGGCGCTTCAAGAGATTAGCGCGCTCAACGAACGCTCGCCGAACTACGTTTCGCCCGTGAGCTTCGCTGCAATTTACGCCGGATTGAATGATCCGGAACACGCGCTCCATCATCTGGAGCGGGCACTCGAAGCTCGGGATACTTCGTTGCCCGTGAATCTGCTCAACCCGGAATTCGACACCCTGCGAAGCGAACCCCGCTTCCAGGCCATTCGCCAACGCCTCGGCCTTACCGAACCGCGACCGTAAGGGAGCCGGTGCTTTTTCTTGAATCCGTGCTCAAACCACTCAACCTGTTAAAATAACCTCACAGGCGCTCGTTCGGCGTGCGCGCTTGCGGAGTGGCGTGGAGCAAATCGGGCGATACCGTATTCTAGACGAGCTCGGACGCGGTGCAACGGGGGTCGTTTATAGGGCTCAAGATCCCGCCATCAACCGAGTTATCGCTATAAAAACCATTCGCCTCTCCGACTTCACCGATGAAGCCGAACGCGACCGCTTGCGCGAGCGCCTGTTCCGCGAAGCTCAATCGGCCGGAATTCTCTCCCACCCCAATATCGTCACCATTTACGATATTTCCGAAGAGAACGGGCTCGCGTATATATTCATGGAGTTCGTGGATGGTCCGCCGCTCGAAAAGATTCTGAATAGCTCGGAGCCGCTGCTACCGGAAGGCGTGCTTTCCATTCTTCGCCAAATCGCCCTCGCGCTCGATTACGCCCATAAGAAAGGCATCGTTCACCGCGACATCAAGCCCGCCAATATCCTGATCCACGAAAGCACGCTCGCCAAGATCACCGACTTCGGCGTTGCCAAAATCCTCTCCCAACAGATGACTCAGAGCGGAGTCATGATGGGAACTCCCAACTACATGTCGCCCGAGCAGGTCCAGGGGCACGCCGTGGACGGCCGCGCCGACCAATTCTCGCTCGCCGTGATCGCTTACGAAATACTGACCGGAGAGAAACCGTTTGTCGCGGATCACCTGCCGTCGTTGCTCTACCGGATCGTGCGGGAAGAGCCGGTCCCGCCGCAGCGCCTCAACCCAACTTTGTCGCCGCAAGTGGAGGTCGTCCTAAGAAAAGCCCTGTCGAAGAGCGCCGGCGAACGTTATCCCACCGCAGTGGAGTTTGTGGACTCTCTCGCGGAAGCATTGAACGCGAACCCCGGCTGGCATCCGCTCCCGCGTAGCGGTGCTCAAAGCTTGCCCACCAGCGGTGGCGCCGCGCCAATCTTTCATCCATCGCCTGCTGCTTCTACCATCAGCATGTCCGACAGCGCTCCCGAGCCCGTCCGTACACCGCCGATGCTGCCCCCTCGCCCGCTCCGCCAGGACGACGTCGAGAGCAGAAATCCACTGCTCAAGAGCCTGCTCTGGATGCTGGTTGGCATCGGTCTGGTGGGCCTGGTCCTGTTCGGCGCACAGAAATTTTTGTTCAACCGGAACTCTGAACCCGTCGCCACTACGGAATCACCCTCGCCGCCCGGCAAAACTTCGGACCAACCCGTGTCCAAACCCAGCCCGGTTGGCGAATCACGCGCTCCCAATCAGACCGCTCAGGAACCACCCAAATCACCACCAACCACTCAACCAGAGACCACTCAACCAGAGACCCCGAAACCGGAAACCACCAAGCCCGCTGAAAGCGCACCCAGCGAACCCACTCCGCCAACCACACCCCGCCGTGAAGTCTCAACCTTGCCACCTCCCATTGTGGTGAAACCAGGTGCTGATAAAACCGTACAGTTTTTGACTGACCCGTCTGGCGCGAAAGTCACCGTCGATGACAATCCCGCGTTAACCTGCAAGGCGCCTTGCATGCTTCAGTTACCAGCCGGCCGGCATGCCTTGAACGTGCAATTGCCCGGCTTCCGGTCATACCCGCGGGTTTTCAACGTCCCGCAGGATGGCGATATTTTTCTGCAATTGAGCAAAGCTTCGGGCACGCTGAGTGTTACCTCCAACCCTCCCGGCGCTACCATCGAGATTAACAACGAGATGCAATCGAAACGCACACCCGCGCTCTTCACGCTTCCTCCAGGGACCTATCACGTCCGCGTAGCCAGGAACGGCGCGTTTCTCGACTTCGATGCCGAGATCCGCGATCAGGCCGTGGTCGTCAAGAATGTGAGCTTCTAGTGAATCTATCGCGACGTAAACTTTTTCTCGCGGCGGCCGCCGGCGTGCTTCCCCGGCTGCATTCCGCGGATCTCTCCCGGATGATCGTCCGCTCCTCCCGCCCCGAGGATCTCGAAATGCCGCTCGAGGGCTTCAATCAATGGATCACGCCCGTCGATCAGTTCTTCGTCCGCTGCCACACTTACACGCCGGAGCCCCCGAATCTGGGTGAGTGGCGGCTGAAGCTCGATGGCGTTGTGAACCAGCCTCTGACGCTCACCATGGACGATCTGAAGAAGATGCGGCGAGTCGAAATGGTCGCTGTTATGGAGTGCGCCGGCAATGGACGCAGCTTCTATCAGCCTCGTGTAGCGGGAACACAATGGGCGTTCGGCAGTGTCGGCAACGCAAGGTGGACGGGGGTTCGCTTTCGCGATGTTCTCGAAAAGGCCGGCTTGAAAGATTCCGCCCAGCATATTCTTTTCGACGGCGCGGATGTCCCTCTCGGGAAAATGCCGAAATTTCAGCGGACCATTCCGGTGAAGAAAGCGCTTCACCCGGATACGCTGCTGGCTTATGAGATGAATGGGCAAGCATTGTCCATCGAGCATGGCTTTCCGCTGCGCATGATCGTTCCAGGCTGGGCCAGCGATTCATGGGTAAAGTGGCTTGAGCACATCGAAGTGCTCGATCACGAATTCGAAGGCTTCTGGATGAAGACCGCTTACCGGCATCCCACACATCCCGTAGAGCCCGGCGCCACCGTCGATCCCAAGGAAATGGTTCCTGTCACGGATTTGAACGTGAAGTCCGTGATCGCGAGTCCGGCCGCCGGTTGGATCAAACCGGGCCGCGTCCGTATCAGCGGCACTGCGTGGTCCAACACGTCCCCGGTCGCGCGCGTGGATGTTTCTACCGACGGGGGCAACACCTGGAAGCCCGCCAAGCTTGGACCCTCCAAACTCCGCAAAGCCGAGGCCCAGTATGCCTGGCGGCTTTGGCAACTCGATTGGCAAGTGGCCGAAGGCCAGTACACCCTGCTCGCGCGCGCCACCAACGAGGCCGGCCAAACGCAGCCGCTCACCGAGGAGTGGAATCCATCGGGCTATCTGTGGAACGTCGCTCAGCGCGTGGATATCGAAGTAACCACCAAGGAAATGCTTTCAATCCCGATCGAGTCTCGTCCCCCGGCCCAGCCCCCCGGCTATCAATCCGCGTGCCTCACCTGCCACGACGAAGGCATGATGGTGCAACAGCGGCTTACCCCCGCGCAATGGGACCGCGAAGTTAACAAAATGACGGGTTGGGGCGCGCCCCTCAAGCCCGAGGATCGCGATGCCATCCTGAAGTACCTCGCGAGCCAATTCAAACCCTAGCTTTTGCTCGGGGCTTCGATAAAAACTGTCCCCTCACTCACGTGCGGGGCTACGACACTGTACCCTGTAGCCCCGCGCGTGAGCAAGGGGACAGAACTCTTGACACATTATATCAGTAGATGATATATCTATAACTGATATGGCTGCCGAGGAGCTTCAACCACCCCTCACTCCGGCCGTCTTTTTCATCCTTTTTGCGTTGGCCGATGGCGAAAAGCACGGCTACGCAATCATGCAGGAGGTCTCGAAGCTTTCCGGCTCCAAGTTTCGCATGGGACCGGGCACCCTCTATACCACCATCCAGCGGCTGCTTGATCTTAAGTTGATCGCGGAGACCAAAGACAGCATCGCCGAAGAGGGCCGCCGCCGCTATTACAAACTGACGCGCGCAGGCAAGTCGCTTTTTGAAGCGGAACTCGCCCGCATGGACGACGTGCTTCGTCTGGCGCATCGGAAAAATAAATGCCCGCGATTCTCTACATAAGCTGCCTCCTTTATCGATGGGTGTTGGCGCTCTATCCGCCCGCGCTGCGAAGCCGGTTCGGGCAAGACATGGCGGATGTATTTGAGCAACAGATCTCGGAGGCATGGCAGCGCGGGCAACTGCGTGGTGTCGCGGGCGTTTGGTCCCGCGCGCTTGAGGAACTGGTTCTGGTTGCCTTGCCGCCGCGATTGAATCCGGCACTGCTGCGCACTTGCGCGATTTCGTTGTTGAGCACGATGGCGGTCTTCTACTTCGTGCTGTGGGGCGTGACGCCGCCAATTCACAAGTGAAAAAGATCTGGGCATACATCGGCCTCGCTTATGCGCTGTCGTGGCCGGCGTTGACACTTCTGATTCGCTTGCACGCGAACGAAGAAGTTTTGATTCTCGGCATTTGCGGCCCCGCGTTTGCCGCCATGTTGCTATCTCGTTCCCCCGTTTCTCATCCGGGCCGCCGCCGGCGCTTCCTGGTTCATCGCCATGACGCTGCTCGGTTGGATTGTTCTGGTCTTCACCAGCGAATGGCGAGGCGTCCGCGCCCATTGGCCCGTTCAAATCAAGTTCTGGCTGATCGCTCCGGCAATGCTACCGGCCTGGGCCATCTCCGGCGCGTTTTCGAAAGATCGGGGAATCCACAGCTTGTTGCGATCGCTGGTCCATCCGCCGGATTGGCGTTGGCCGGCTGTGGCTTTATTGTCCATGCCGGCATTTCTGCTTGTTCCGTCCGTCCTGGTGCACATGTTCGGCGTGCCCTTCCAGTGGCCTGCCCCGCAAAACTCCGCCTGGATGTATATCGCGAGCGGCATCGTGAGATTTGGCTACAGCTTGCTGTTTGCCGCGGTCCTGGAAGAGCCCGGTTGGCGAGGATTTCTGCTGGAGCGCCTTCAGCAAAGATTCTCGCCGCTCGCGGCAAGTTTGTTGGTTTGGCTGCCGTGGGCGCTCTGGCATGCACCGCTCGATTTCGGGGGCTGGGTGGCGAATTCTTTGATTCTCTACCTGGAAATCCGCGTCATTTTTCTGATCCCTCTCACTATTCTCACCACCTGGATTTACAACCGTTCCGGTCACGCCATTCTTGCGGCCGCGATATTCCACGCCAGTTTCAACACCTTCCCGTTGATTTTGCCGTTTGTTCAAAAAACATATGTGCTGATTTTTGTTTGGGCTGGATACGTGGTGGTGAAGGACAAAATGTGGCGTCGTTTGGATGCCGCCTAGGGGCACCATTTCGCAAGAGCGCGCTCCAGATCGGCGGATTGGATGGGTTTGGCGATGTAATCGTCCATGCCGGCTTCCAGGCACTCTTCGCGGGCTCCCGCGATGGCGTGCGCTGTGGTGGCAACAATGGGGACTCGGGCAGGGGGCACTCGGGAAGGCTCGGATTGGCGCAGCCGTATTTCCCGCGTGGCCGTATAACCATCCATCTCCGGCATTCCGCAGTCCATGAAGATCGCCTCATAGGAAAAGCACGTGGCCATTTCCACCGCGTGCCGGCCGTTGACTGCCACATCCACCAGGCAACCCAATTTTTCGAGGATGCGGACCGCGACCTTCCGGTTGACGGGGTTGTCTTCCGCCACCAGGACACGGCGCTGGCGATGCGGAAATATTTTCGATGACAACGGGAGACAGGCGTTGGACTCGTTCGAGGGACGGCTTTCATGAAAACAATGCATGGGCAACGTGAGGAGGAATTCCGATCCGCACCCCGGTTCGCTCGACACGGTCAGCGTGCCTCCCATCAGTTCGGCGAGCCGGCGGGAGATAGCTAAGCCCAACCCGGTCCCGCCGTGTTTACGAGTCACCGAAGCATCGATCTGGCCGAAATTGGAAAAGATCAGCGGCAGATGTTCGGCGGCGATTCCGATCCCGGTGTCCTCAACTGAAATATAAAAGACGGAGCGGTCGCCCAGCAGCTCCGAGGAGCCGATGCGCAGTTCGACGGAGCCGCTATCCGTGAATTTGATCGCGTTGTCGAGCAGGTTCAAAACAATCTGCCGGATGCGGCCGAGATCGCCCATCACGCACCGGCCGGCAACGCATGAGTGATAGCGGAACTCCAGGCCCTTGGCCCGCAACTGAGGCGCCACCAGCTCACCGGCTTCGCGCACGCAATCGACGATATCAAACGCAGTTCTCTTAATTTCCATTCGGCCGGCTTCGATTGTGGAAAGATCCAGAATGTCATTGATGACGGCCAGCAGACCCTGCGCGGATCGCCGGACGGTCTCCGCGAATTCTCTTTGCTCGGCCTCGAGCGGGCTGTCGAGCAAGAGATTGGTCATTCCCGTGATGCCGTTCATGGGTGTCCGCATTTCGTGGCTCATACGGGTGAGAAACTCACTTTTGGCGCGGTTGGCCGCCTCCGCCGCGATTTTAGCCCGCTCCAGTTCAGCCGAGCGTTCCGCCGCTTCCCGCTCAGCGCGCTTGCGCTCGGTGATGTCCCGCGCAATGCCCAGGCTGGCGGGCTTACCGTGATAATCGAACAGCTGTGAGCTAATCTCCACGGGAATTTCGGAGCCATCTTTTCGCTTGTGCACTCCCTCGAACATGTACCCGCCGGTTTGCGTCGCCGTCACCAACCGCTCCCTCCGTTGGGCTTCTGATACGTCGTCGAGCTGCTGCACATTCATGCGGAGTAGCTCCTCGTGGGTGTAGCCCAGCCGCCGGCACGTGATAACGTTCGCCTCTAATATGCGGCCTTCGAGATCCAGAATCAGGATGCAATCGTTGGCCTTCTCGAAGAGCGTGCGGAATAATATTTCCGAATCGCGCAGTGCCACTTCGGCGCAATCGCGTTCCGCCTGCCGGCGGCGGGCTTGGACGCCGAAAGACAGGTTGGCCGCAAGTTCCTCCAACAAGCGGATCTCTTCGGAATCAAAAGCATCGGGTTCAGAAGCGTAGATGCTCAGCGCACCGATTACATGGTTCTCGGAACGGATGGGCAGCGCCAGCACCGAGTTGTAACCATGTTGCGCGGCCCTTTGGCGCCACGGTTCAAAATCCGGATCGGTTCCGGACTGGCGGCACGCCGCGGTGCGCTCTTCTCGAACGCAGGTTCCAGTGGGTCCGCGGCCCTTTGGCTCATCGCGCCAGGTGATTCCATGCGAGTCCAGATAAGCCTCAGCCCCGCAGCCGCGTGCGGCCGCAGTGCTCACCGATTTCTGTTTGTCCTGCTCCTTGAGGCCGATCCAGGCCATGACATAGCCGCCCGCATTGGTGATGACCTCACAAGTATCGGAAAACAGACGCGCTTCGTCCTCGGCCTGAATCACTGCGCGGCTGCAGGATGAGAGAACCCGGAGGGCGCGGGTGATACGCTTCAATTCTGGTTCGCTGGTGAGCAAATCGATGTCCTGTTGAGACAGTGCCGACACAGATAAATCCTGGTGTCCTTATCGGCCAAAAGCGAGAAAGTTATAGGCGGGCGCCTATTGAACCAGAGCGTCGAACATCCCAGTCTGAACTGCTCCAGCGCGCTTCAACTGTACAATGATCCGGTACCGGCCTGGCTGGGGAAATCCATACGGGAACGAAACTTCGGACGGTGGAGCATCCATGTTCATGCCGCGCGACGGATCGGCCAGCGCGAGCGCCGGCATGGCTACCGTTCCCGAAGGATGGATGTGGGCGAACACCGAGCCATCGCTGCGGACAAAGGCAGCGTGTCCGGCCATGCCCATGTAAAGTTCGAGATCGTGCGCCACCTGGCCGTTTGGATCCTCAATGTGAAAACGAAAGAGCACGGGCTTTTTGGCTACGAGCGGTCCCGGATCGCGATCCCAAATCATCCGCGAGCCATCGGGGAGCGTAGGCTGTGCCACGCCGGCCGCATCGTCGCCCGAGAGCGGCTGGCCCTGCACATCCATATGGATGGAAAAATCCGCGGCTAACGTTTCCGGAAAGCCATCGGCATGCACCACGTCGGCATACAACTTGTAATTGCCGCGCGGCAGGTCCGGCAACTGCTGGCGGAAGCGGCCGGTCGAGACCATTTCCGGATGAAGGTGCCACACATGGTCCATTTCCGGCCAGTGGATCATATATAAATGCATCAAATGATTGTGATCGGGTACAAAGTCGTCCAGCTTGCGCGAGGTGAGCCAGCCGGGATCGCTGAGGTTGAGAATGAGTTGGCTTCGATCGAGCACGGGCGTCATTTGGAGCGGCTTGTACAAATAGCGGGAATAATCGCTGGCTTCCTCGCTCCACCAGAGGTTCCCGAGATATAAAATTGCGGCCAAAAAGACAGCGGTAGCCGCCATCACGATGCGGGCGCGGCGGCGAAATTC
>PMOK01000166.1 GCA_003162425.1 Bryobacterales bacterium
TACATCTTTCACAACATGGTGCGGAAGCTTCGTGCAACGTACAAGCCTGAATATATCGCGGCCATCTTCGAATCCGGGAAAACATTCCGCGAAGAGTTGCATAAGGAGTACAAAGCCAACCGCACTGAGATGCCGCCCGACCTCGGTGAACAGATTCCCTACATCCGCCGCACGCTCGAAGCCATGCGCATTCCGATTCTGCAGTTCCCGGGCTTCGAGGCGGACGATGTGATCGGCGCGCTGGCCAATCGCGCCGCCGAAGTCGCGGATGTTGTAATCGTCTCGAGCGACAAGGACATGCTGCAACTGGTGAACGATCGGGTGCACATGTACAATCCCGTCAAGGAAGACATCTGGTATGACGCGGAGACCGCCGAACAGTTCATGGGCGTGAAGCCGGGCCAGGTATCCGATTTGCTCGCGCTCATGGGTGATTCGGTGGACAACATTCCCGGCGCTCCCGGGATTGGTGAAAAAGGAGCTCGGGATCTGATCCAGCGCTTCGGGTCAGTGGAAGCGGCTATCCAACATGCCGCCGAAGTGGAGCGCAAAACGTATCGCGAAAGTCTGCAGAACAATCGGGACCAGATTCTGATGAGCAAGCGGCTCGCGACCATCGATATTACGGTTCCCATCGAATTCCAGCTTCAGGATTTCACGGCTGCAGAGCCGGAGATTCCCGAACTCAAGAAGATTTATAAGGAACTGGAATTCTACAGCCTCCTGAAAGAAGTTGGTCCCACCGAAGACGCGCACACTCGCGACTACGCGACCATCGCCACCCGCGACGAGGCGATGCAGTACGCGGAAAGCCTGTCGAAGCTCGACAGCACGAAACCGATTGCGTTCGCCATACAATCCTCGCTCGAAGGTGATTTGCCGCTTACCATGATCGGCGTTTCTCATCAACCAGGCATCGGGCGCGCGCTGTCCACCGACTTTCTGGACCTCCTGAAACCAATTCTTGAAGATCCGAATCGCACCAAGGTCGCGCACGATGTCAAAAGTTTGATGCTTGCGTTGGCCAAGTATGGAATCGAGGCACGGGGCTTCCGGCACGACGTAATGCTGTATGCCTTTCTGTTGTGCGCCGATCCGTCGGGTTGCTCGCCTGAAATACTGGCGGAACGGTATATCGATCGCAAGCTCGGAGCGGCCGCGGAACAGCATGCCGATCTGGCGATTACGTTGGCTGAGCGGCTGAATCCTGAAATCGACACGCAGGGTTTGCGCGAAATCTATGAGCGCATCGATCTGCCGCTGGCAGGCGTGCTGGCGCGGATGGAACAGACCGGCATTCGCATCCAGCCCGCGCAGCTCAAGGTGTTATCCGAGCAGTTGGACGCCACCATACAGCGGCTATCGGCAGAGATCTACGAACTGGCCGGCAAGCCATTCAACATCAATTCGCCGCAACAGCTCGGGAAAATTCTGTTTGAAGAATTGAATCTCCCCGCTCCCGTGAAGTACGGCAAAGGGAAAACCATTTCGACGGCCGCGGATGTGCTGGAGGGCTTGGCGGCCGATCATGAAATTGCACGCAAGGTGCTGGAGTACCGGCAGCTCGCGAAGTTGAAGGGCACGTACATTGACGCCTTGCCCGCCCTGATCGATCCGACCACGCGCCGCTTGCACACCACGTTTAACCAGGCGGGCGCAGCCACGGGTCGCTTGTCGTCATCGAACCCGAACCTGCAGAACATCCCGATCCGCACCGAGCTGGGACGCGAGATTCGTGCCGCATTTGTTCCGCGCGAGAGCTGGCGGCTGGTGGTGGCCGACTATTCGCAGATCGAGCTGCGGCTGCTGGCGCACATGTCGCACGATCCGGTTTTGGTCGCCGCGTTCCGCCACGGCGAGGATATCCACACCCGCACGGCGGCCGAGGTTTTCCGCGTTCCACCTTTGATGGTCACTTCCGAGATGCGGCGCAACGCGAAGGCGGTCAACTTCGGAATCGTTTACGGACAGACGCCGTTTGGCCTCGCGGCGTCGCTCGGGATCGATCGCAAGGAGGCGGAAGAGTACATCCGTACCTACTTCGAATTGCACGCGGGCGTCAAGAAGTTCATCCAGGAAACCATCGCCGAGGTTCGCAAGACTGGCATGGCGCTGACATTATCCGGACGCAAGCGGCCGATTCCCGACATGCATAGCCGCAATCCAAACGCGCGCTCCTTCGCGGAACGGACCGCCGTAAATACGCCGCTTCAAGGCACCGCCGCCGATCTCATCAAGCTGGCCATGATTCGGATCGACGAAATCCTGCGCCAGGAAAAGCTGGAAACGAAGATGCTGCTGCAAGTCCACGACGAATTATTGTTCGAGAGCCCCCCTGACGAAGCCGAGCAAGTTTCCAAAATGGTGAAGCGCGAAATGGAGAACGTCCAAAAGCTGGATGTGCCATTGATAGTGGATATCGGAATCGGCGACAACTGGCGCGACGCGAAGTGAGGCCAGGCGGCAGGAGGCAGGCGGCAGGCGGCAGAAACCCCAACCCCACCACGATCGTTGATGCTTACTGCCTCCTGCCGCCTGCCTCCTGTCTGCCCGACCGCTCGCGGGCGGGCAGAAATTCATCGCCCGCGTTCCACGTAGGCAGCCCGTCCTGATTCGCTACGGTCGTAGCGATCTGGATGGCGAACTGGGCTACTTCTTCCATCCCGCCGAAATCCCAGTCGTCGTGATATTCATCCGATGGCTGATGATAGTGCTTTTCGTTATATTCTTCGAAGACCTTTTCGCCATATCCCGGCGGCTTGCCTTCGTAATCGGTTCCCAGGTCAATGGAAAAAGCCGGTACGCCCGCGTGGGCCAGCGCGAAATGATCGGACCGGTAGAAAAGGCCTTGTTCGGGATGAGCATCGGGCTTTATTGCGATGTTCATTCGCCGCGCGACTTCCTGAACCGTCGCCCACACGGTGGTGCGCTCGGCGCCCGTCACCTCAACGTCCTTGGTGCGCCCGAACGGAGGGAAGGCATCGAAATTCAGGTTCAGGGCCGTTTTACCCAGCGGCAGTACGGGATGATCGGCATAATATTCCGATCCACGCAGGCCGGCCTCTTCCGCTGTGACGGCGACAAAAATTGCGGAGCGTCGTGGCTTTTCGGGCCGCACGGCCCAGGCCCGTGCCAGTTCCATCAAGATGGCGCATCCGGTGGCATTGTCCACAGCGCCGTTGTAAATGGAGTCGCCATTCACGGCCGGTCCGATTCCCAGATGATCCCAGTGCGCGGTGAATACAACGGCCTCGGATTTGAGCTTTGCATCGCTGCCCGGAACCATCGCGACTACGTTGCGCGACTCAATCTTTCGAATTTTAGTCGGCATGTTACCGCGAAGGTGAACTCCGAGAGGAATGGGCTTGAAGTCGCGCGAGTTGGCAACCTGCAATAGTTCGTCCACATGATGTCCCGACATAGCCAGCAATTTTTCACCGGCGGCGCGAGTGAACCAACCGGCGAAGGCTAGCGCCGGCTGACCGGGCGCGAGTTTCAACTGCGGATCTTCGCCGCTCCAGGAGCTTCGCACCACCTCCCAGCCATAGCCCGCGGTGGGCGTGGTGTGGATGATGAAAACGGCTTTCGCGCCGTGACGGGCGGCTTCCTCGTACTTGTAGGTCCAGCGGCCGTAGTAGGTCAGCGCCGGTCCTCCGAAGAATTTCGGATCGTTGGACGGCGGCTCGTTGGTAAACAGGACCAGCACTTTGCCTTTCACGTCCACGCCTTTAAAATCGTCCCACTGGAACTCCGGCGCCACGATCCCATGGCCGACGAAGATGGCTTCAGCGTCGAATTGATCGTCGGCTTGCTGGAGTTCACTGACGCCGACGTAGTCGTCCAACCATCGAAAAGAGACCGGCTGAGAATTGGCGATTGCCGAAAGTGTGGCGCCGGACTCGGTGGCGGCGCCCAACATAGGAACGCGCTGGAAGAATGTCCCATTTTCTCCGGCTGGTTTCACGCCCGCCGCCGCGAACTGTGCGGCGATATATTCGGTAGCCAGCTTTTCGCCACGCGTCCCCACACCACGGCCCTCCAATTGATCACTCGCGAGATACTTCACGTGAGCCCGCATGCGGTCGCCGGTGTCCGCGGAGAAAGCAGCCGCTGCGAGCAATAAGACAGAGATTTTCTTCATGACGCTTCAGCGTAGCGCAAGTCTCCGACTTGCGAGTGGCACGCAGGAGTGCGTGCGCTACTCTTCGCGCAAGGCCCGCGTCGGATCCAGCGTGGCTGCGCGGCGTGCCGGAATCCACGATGCGGCAGCGGCGATGAAGAAGAAGATCCCGACCATGGCCACGTAGGTCACCGGGTCCGTCGGCTTCACGCCCACCAGCATGCTGATCATCACGCGGGTCAGCCCGAACGCCGCGATCAGCCCCAGCCCAATCCCTGCCGCACTCAGCCGGAGTCCCTGGCCGATCATCAGACGAAAAACATGGGAAGGCGCCGCGCCCAGGGCCATGCGCACTCCGATCTCGGCCGTGCGCTGGCGAACCACCGTGGCGAGCACACCGTACAGTCCCACTCCAGCCAGCAACGCCGCGATTACCGCGAACACTCCGATCAGCAGCAGCGAAAAACGCGTACCCGCCTGTGCCTTATCCACCAACACGTCCATCGGCTGCAGATCCGAGATGACGCTTTGCGGATCGATCCTGGCGATCGCTGCTCGGATCGCCTCACTGTACTTGGCCGGATCGCCCGCTGTTCGAATGGCCCAGTATCCGGCCGCGCCATGGCCGAAGAAGCCGTCCGCGAAGTAGATTTGTTCGCGGCCGGGCGTGGCTAGCGATTCTTCGCGCTGGTGGCCGATGACACCGATCACCTGCACCCACTCGGGTTCAGGCGTGATGATGCGCGTGAGAATACGCTTACCCACCGCTGACTTGTTGGGAAACGCCTTCGACGCGAGAAGCTGATCGATTAGGACTACCTTCCGGTCCGGCGCACTATCGGCCTCGGTGAAAGTGCGGCCTTCTATCAACCTTGCGCGCATGGTTTCGAAGTAGCCGGGGAGCACGATCTGCCAATCGGTTGCCTGGAACTTGCTGGGATCGGCCAAAGCGGGCTCCAGCCCCCAACGTATGGGACTGAACCCTCCAGCGAGCGGAAACGGGATGGCTGCGCTGACATTTTCAACGCCGCCCACTGAACTGAGTGCCTGACGTGTCTCACGCTGAAAGGCGGCACGCTGTTCAGGCGTTTTCCCCCCGCGCCCGCCTATCAACAGGAATGTCAGCAGATGATGCGAATCGAAACCCGGGTTGATGCGCTGCAGCTCCAGGAAGCTGCGGAACATCAGGCCTGATCCGATCAGCAATACAAACGAAAGCGCGACCTCCGCGATCACTACAAAATTTCGTAGCAATCGGCCACCACCCAATCCGGCGGTACGGCCGCTGGCTCTTAACACGTGCATCACATCCGGCCGCGAGGCACGCAGCGCGGGCACCACTCCGAAGATTGCAGCCGCCGCCAACCCTGCCAGCGCCGTGAAGGCCACCACCATCGGATCGATTCTGATCGAATCGAGACGCGGCAAATTCGCAGGCGCGATGACCAGTAGCTCATGAATGCCTACCCACGCCAGCCCAAGTCCTAAAACGGTGCCCAGCCCTGACAGCAGCAACGCTTCCGCGAGCATCTGACGCACCAGGCGCCACCGGCTTCCACCTAACGCAGTGCGAACGGCCAGTTCGCGCTCCCGCAAGGATGCCCGCACCAATAACAGATTCGCGACGTTGGAACAAGCGATGAGCAGTAGAAAGATCACCGCGCCCATCAGCGCCAGAATTGCGGGGCGGACCTCCTCTACCAGATGCCGCTGCATGGGGACCAGCCGAACATGCCAATCCGCCGTAGTCAGAATACGGTCCAGGCTCTGCTCGTGAAGCGAGTACGCATCGGCGGCGATCTGCGCCCGTTCGAGTGTCACGCCTGGATTCAACCGGCCGATGATGCGAAGCGAGACGTTGTTGCGGTTGGCACCGTCGTAGGACAGACGATTCGCGATCCAGATGTCGGGCAGGCGTTCCAAGGCGGCATCGGGAGGGAACAGTAGTTCGAAGCGTGGGGCGAGCACCCCTACGATCTGCGGCGAAGGGCCGCCTCCGGCTGATTTTATGGGTTGGCCCAGGACGCCGGTGTTAGCCCCAAATCGCCGCTGCCAATATTCGTAGCTGATAATCGCGATCGCGGGAAGCTGTGGCGGCGGAGGGCCATTCGCCGCGTTCGGCGCGTTGCCGGGCGCGGGCTGAGGCGGCTGCGGTTGCCCGTCCGCATCTGAAAAATCGCGGCCGACGTGGATCTTCGCGCCCAGGAGGCGAAAGAAGTTGGGAGTGACAACCCCGAACCGCACTTGCTCCGGCGTCCCATCCTCGCGCAGCACCGGCCCACGGCCAGTCAGGACTCCGGCGAAATCCTCGAACGTGTTCTTGTCCGTTTCACGTATATCGAAATACTCCGCGTTCGAAAACGGAAAGTCCTTGACGTTGCGCTTCCGCATGTCACCGCAGGCTATGATTAGCCGCTCGGGATCTTTATAGGGAAGCGGGCGCAGCAGCACCGCGTTGGTTACACTGAATATAGCGGTGCTGGCGCCGATACCGAGCGCGATGGTGATTATCGCCGTGGCCATAAACACAGGGCTTTTTGCGAGCGAGCGCGCCGCGTAAACGAGATCCTTGGTGAACATGTTCACTCCGTGACTTCCAGTGTTAATGGACGCGCGGGAAGTGTCAAACGTCACGGGCTGGTTTGCGAAACGGCGGTTGGCGTTGTTAGACTTTAGCTTGAGAAAAACGGAGGGCGAAGCCGCGTGAGAATCTGCGTGTTGGGTGGCGACGGCTACTGCGGTTGGGCGGCTGCGCTATATCTTTCGAGAGCCGGTCATGAAGTTGCCATTGTCGATAATTTCCTGCGGCGGCAATGGGATTTTGAGCTTGGCGTACAGACATTAACGCCCATCCAGCCCTTAGCCGATCGCATCCGCGTCTGGCAGCAGCTGACAGGAAAGTCCATCGAACTGTTCATTGGCGACGTAGCCGATTACGACTTTTTGTCTTCGATGTTTGAAGACTTTCAACCCGACACTGTGGTCCATTTCGCCGAACAGCGCTCCGCGCCCTATTCGATGATCGATCGCAAGCACGCCGTATTTACGCAAGTGAACAACGTTGTCGGAACGTTGAACGTGCTGTTCGCGATTAAGGAATTCAAGCCCGATTGTCATTTGATCAAGCTCGGCACGATGGGTGAATACGGTACGCCGAACATCGATATCGAGGAAGGATATATCCAGATTGAGCATAACGGGCGAACGGACCTGCTTCCTTTTCCGAAACAACCTGGATCGTTCTATCACCTTTCGAAGGTGCATGACAGTCACAACATGATGTTCGCCTGCAAGATTTGGGGATTGCGGGCCACGGATCTGAATCAAGGCGTGGTATACGGCACTGTTACTGATGAGACTTCGCTCGATGAAGCTCTCATCAACCGCTTTGACTACGATGATGTTTTCGGCACGGTTTTGAACCGCTTCTGCGTCCAGGCTGTTACCGGACATCCTTTGACAGTTTATGGAAAAGGCGGCCAGACGCGAGGATTCCTGGATATTCGGGACACGGTTCGATGCATCGAGCTGGCTTGTCTGAATCCGGCCAAGGCCGGCGAATGCCGCGTGTTTAATCAGTTCACCGAACAGTTTTCGGTGCTCGAACTGGCGCGGATGGTGGAAGCCGCTTCCCGGAAGATGGGCCTGCAAGTGGACGTGGATCACCTCCCGGACCCGCGTGTTGAAGCGGAACAGCATTACTACAACGCCAAACATTCCAAGTTGCTCGACCTTGGCCTGCAGCCTCACTATTTGAACGACTCGCTGCTCGATTCGCTGATGAACATCGCGGTGAAATATCAGGATCGCGTGGATACCTCAACGTTCCTGCCGCAGGTCAATTGGCGAAACGCCCGGAACCGTCGCTCCAAACTCCAGGCGGCTGCGGCGGTTGCAGCTTTGGAGAGCAAGTCTTGACCGGCCTGCGTGGCGCAGGCGTTTTCGTCTGCGAATCGGTTAGCGGGGGTAGTTGAGTTGTGCGGGATAGCCGGGTTCACGCACCTGAAACATGCTGCGCATCCCGGCCGCATTCAGGATGCCGTAGCGACGCTGATTCATCGCGGGCCGAATCAGCAGGGCGTTTTTGAATCGCCGGCAATCTCGCTTGGCGCGGCACGTTTAAAGATCATCGACCTTCACGGCGGCGATCAACCCATCATTGACGCTCCGAGCGGCGCCGTAATCGCGTTCAACGGCGAAATCTATAATCATCTGGAACTACGCCGCGAACTGGAAAGCCGCGGGCGCCGGTTCCATTCCCACAGCGATACGGAAACCGTTCTGCAGGCGTTCCTCGAGTGGGACACGGATTGCTTTTCGCGGATGCGCGGTATGTTTGCCGTGGCGCTCTGGACTGAATCCACCGAGCGGCTGGTGTTGGCTCGCGATCGAATGGGGATCAAGCCGCTGTATTTTTCCCAGCGCGGCGAGGATCTTTATTTCGGATCGGAATTGAAGGCCATCTTCGTTCATCCGGAGATCGACCGTTCCCTGAGCTTGAATGGGCTGGATTGTTATCTTGCGCTCAACTACGTACCTGCGCCTTGGACGCTGGTGGAGGGTATCGAAAAGCTGCGCCCGGGATATTGGATGGAATGGCGCGGCGGTTCCATCCGAAAAGAATGCTACTGGCGGCTGCCGTTGCGGCCGGAAGGGCGCCAGAAGGATCCGCGGGCTGCGCAAGAGGAATTGGACCAGCTACTAAAACAGTCGGTCTCCGAGCACCTTCTCTCCGACGTACCTCTGGGAGTTTGGTTGAGTGGCGGCGTTGACTCTTCAACCATGCTGCATTATGCGACGGAAGCATCCCCACGTCCGCTCCAAACATTTTCCATTTCATTTCGCGGGCGCAGTTTCGACGAGACGCGCTATATCCGGGAGGTTGCGCGACAATACGGCTCCCAGCATCACGAGCTGGATATAAGCGACTTCGAGGACCTACCCGCCACCATCGAGGAGTTCGCGTATTATTCCGACGAGCCAAGCGCGGACGCGGGCGCGGTGCCCCTGTGGCTGCTCTCGAAGCTGACCAAGCGTCACGCCACTGTGGTTCTGAGCGGGGAGGGCGCCGATGAGTTGTTCGGCGGCTACCTGACGCATCGTGCAAGTTTACTGGCCCGCACCATCCGCCGCTTGCCCTCTCAGGCGATCGATCTCATGCAGACCATCCTACGGCGCTGGCCTGTTTCGGACGAGAAAATCGGCTTCGAATACAAAGTGAAGCGGTTCCTCGAAGGCTGCAGGATGGCGCCCGAACGCGCCCACGTTTATTGGAACGGGACTTTTTCTGACGATGAAAAGCGCGAGCTGGTTCAGTCCACGCTCCCGCGCGCGTTAGATGCCACCCTCCGGGATCTTGCAGCCGCCGGCGACGACCTCCCGGCTTATTTGTGGTTCGACCAGAAGTATTTCCTTCCCGATGATATCCTCACGAAGGTGGACCGGATCAGTATGGCCCACTCCATTGAAGTGCGTCCGCCTTTTCTTGACCACCGCATTGTCGAATTCGCTGCCACACTGCCCGGGGCCCTCAAAATTCACGGGTCGCGGCAAAAAGTGATTTTGAAGAATTTGATGCGCGACAAGCTTCCGCCCTCGGTTTTGTCCCGAAAAAAGGTCGGTTTCGATATTCCCGCTCACGAATGGTTCCGAGGGCTCCTGCGGCCACTGCTACTCGACACATTAGCGAGCGGCGCTGCACAGCATTCCGGATTTTTCCGCTTCGACAAGATCATGGCCTTGGAACAAGCGCACCAGGAACGGCGCGCGAACGTCGGCTATCATCTGTGGGGTTTGCTGACACTGTTACTGTGGATGAACAAATGGCGTATCCAAACGATCCCGCTGGCGGATCAGGCACGAACCCCGGAAAAAGTCTTCAGCTCTATCTAATCGTTCTTCTTTTTGCCGCCGCGGTGTATGTGGGCTGCATGGTTTCTCCACCTTCCTTGATGGACGACGTGGATGCCGTGCAAGCCCAGATCGCGCGCAACATGCTGGCCTCGGGCGACTGGGTGACGGCACGTATCGATGGCATCGCCTATCTGGAAAAAGCCCCGCTCATCTACTGGCTAATGGCCGTCTCGTTCAAGATTTTCGGACCATACGACTGGGCCGCGAGAATTCCCATGGTGCTCTCCGCGCTGGCGCTGGCCTGGCTCACCGCCGCGTTCGGAACCTGGGCTTTTGGAAAACGCGCTGGATTCTACGCCGGATTGTGTATCTCAACTTGCATCGGCTTGTTTCTCTTCACGCGAATTCTGATTCCGGATGTGATGGTGACCGCGCTGATGACGCTCTCGATGTGGGCATTCCTGCGCGCGATCGATGACGAGGAGCAGCGGCCTGGCTGGTGGGCGTTCCTGCTGGCGGCCAGCCTGGGCGTCAGCCTGTTGCTCAAAAGCCTGATCGGCGTGGTGTTCCCGCTGGCCGCCGCCGCAGTTTACCTCGCCATCACCCGCCAATTGTTCCACCGGAAAATCTGGCGACGGCTCCATCCGGTGAGTGGGACGCTCATCATTCTCGCCATCGCTGCGCCGTGGCACATTCTGGCCACGCTGCAGAATCCGCCGTATTTCGATCTCACGATGCACAGCGCTCCAGGCGAATATCACGGGTTCCTGTGGTTCTTTTTCATGAACGAGCAGGTGCTGCGATTCTTGAATCTGCGCTACCCGCGCGATTACAATACCGTGCCGCGCGTGTACTTCTGGTTGTTCCACCTGATCTGGCTGTTTCCGTGGAGCGTCTACTTCCCGGCCATCGCGAAACTCTCATTCAAGCCAAACGATCGCGCCGGCCGCGCCCGATTGTTGGCGCTCTGCTGGACCGGCTTCATCCTGGTCTTCTTTACGTTTTCGACCACGCAGGAATACTATTCGATGCCGTGTTATCCCGCGCTAGCGCTATTGACGGGGTGCGCCATGGCTGCCGGAGGCGATTGGATTCGCCGCGGGACGCGCGTCCTGTGCGGGATTCTGCTGTGCGCGTCGCTGGCCGCCGCCACTTTATGGTTTCTAACCAGAGATCTTCCCGCACCGGGAGACATTTCCGCCGCGCTGCGGCTCCATCCCGGCGCTTATACGCTGTCGCTCGGACACATCGAGGATCTGACCCTCAGGTCGTTCGCTTATCTTCGCGCTCCTCTTTTGCTCGCCGCAATCGCGTTTCTCATCGGAGCGATTGGGACTGTGCGGGCAACCGGCGAGAAAGCATTTCTGGCTGCGGCCATCATGGCGGTTCTTTTTTTTCAAGCTGCCAGAATGGCTCTAGTGGTTTTCGACCCCTACATGTCCTCGCGTCCGCTGGCTGAAGCGCTATTGCGGTCGCCGCCTGGGAAGCTCATCGTGGATCATCATTACTACACGTTTTCCTCCATTTTTTTCTATACCAACCAGGTTGCCTTACTGTTGAACGGACGGATCAACAATCTTGTGTACGGCTCGTACGCGCCGGGCGCGCCGGATGTTTTTATCAACGACGAGCAATGGAAGGCGATGTGGAACACGACTGAGCGTTCGTATCTGGTGGCGAGCCGTTCCGTGCTACCACGCCTCCAAAATCTGGTGGGAAGCGACCGGCTGAATGTTGTCGCCGAAAGTGGTGGGAAGGTAGTGCTCACGAATCTTCCGCAAAGGTAGCGGGAGTTGTGTCCCTGAAATTCATGGAGGAATTCACAAAGTGGGGCGGACCCCCTGGGCGGACCCCCTGGTCCGC
>PMOK01000010.1 GCA_003162425.1 Bryobacterales bacterium
GGTTCTGAGCTGTTTCTTAACCCGCACGTTGTGGAACAGCGTTTCTGCAGGATTTCGTTGCATTGTTTTAATTGGGATGCAACCCGCACAGTCGCAAGCCTTCTGGGACAGAGAATGCGGTTTTTAGGTTTTTAGAGCAGTTATTGTGTTTCAAAAGGGCTAATCGGGATCGTCGTGTTGAGTATCCTATTGGAACAGCCCCTGGGAACCATCTGTGACCTTACTCACAGCCGAAAGTTAACCCATATTCTCGTGCAAAACGTCATCGCATGAACTTGATCTGGATTGGCAGTCCACATCGCGCATCGCGCCGATTGACATTGAGAGATGGAGTGAAGCGGGTGGCAGGATAAGCGTTCCACTGAGTGGCGGCATATCGTTGCATTCCCAGCACAACGTCAATCCAGGCTCACTTTGTGAGATGGTCGAGGCCGCTGGCGCAGTGGTTACCTCCGAAGAAGCACAGAGTTTTAAGTAGAACTAACCCGTTGCAAACCGAGGGGTGGCCTATTTCCGGCCACCCCTTTGCAATTTCATCTCGAAAGACAAGGACCCCACTATGTTCAAAGAACTGGCACCGCTTCTGGCAAAACGCAGCTTGATCCTCACCGTTTCGTCGGTTGAAGATGAGCGCATCCGAGTCACCATAACCCCGCGTCCCACTGGCAAGGACGACGTCAAGGAACTTTCGCAGCCGTTCGCCGTGGAAGGGAGCGCCGAGGAGATGGACACCGAACTGCCCAACGCGATCGTCGGCTACACCGCGCAGCACATGACGCTGGAGAACTCGCTCGCGCAGGTCAAGGCCAGCATGGAAGCCACGCTCAAAGAGGTGAAGGACGAGGCAGCCAAGAAGGTTGCCGACGCCAAGAAAACCGCCAAGGTCGGCGCGAAGATGCCGACTGTGCCCGCAAAGGCAGCGGAGGTGAAGGCCCCGGAGCCTCCGAGTCTGTTCGATGTGGCGACCCCGGCTGCGGAGACAACCCCTGCGCCAGTGCTGGCGTCTACCACCGCCGCGGCTGAGTCGGACGAAGCGGAGGAGGAAGAGGATCAGGACGAGGAAACTCCGGAGGCTGCAGCGACTGAAACCGCAGCAGCCGCGCTCTCGTCCGATTCGACGCCGTCGATGTTCGATCAGCAGGCCGAGGAAGAGGCCGAGATCATGCGTGAGGCGTTCCCTGAGATGGGCGACCAGCTCATCGCAGCCTGAGTCCAACCTCTCTCGATCACGACACACCCCTGGACGACGTCGCTCAATTTGAGTGGCGCCATCCATCAACATTGGCGACATTGCTGTCCACCGAAGGAGCTTCTATGGCATTGAAGACAGTCGCACTCCCGAGAACGTTCTACAGTTCGGGCCGAAAGCTTGCCGACCCGAATCCGGCGCTCTCGATCGAAGAGGTCCGCGCGCACTATGTGGGCATCTACCCGGAACTCAACAACTCCTCATTTGAGGAGGAGATCACCGGAACCGAGCACAAGATCACCTTCAGCACGTCTGTTGGACACAAGGGCTGACCCCGATGGCGGCCCCAATCCGAAAGACTGATCCCCAATCGCGTAAGTACCTGCTGGCCGAGTTGACACGAATCGGCCGGCAGGAACGCACGCCCAACGAACAAATGATTGCGAGTTTTGTCCAATGCGAAAAGGCACAGAAAGCGTCCAAAGTCGTCGCCGCCGTGTTGGGCCGACACAGATACAACGAACGGCCGATCCCAACGCCGAGCGCCTTGCTTCCCTGGCTGCAATGACGATGACCCGGCAAACGCCGGGCCTCGTTCTCCCATTCGTCAATACCGTCCCGACGTCCTTCACCTACACAAAGGGGGAGGACAAGACGCTTACCTTGGCCCGTACACTCGTCGATTTGGGCCTCGGCTCCCCCGAACTCTGGAAGCGCTTCAACGGGAATATCTCCCGCTTCATCCGGGACTCGATCAGCGCATGGCTGTCAGATATTGGCGCCGATGAAATGAATAACGAGGTTGACGTCGACCTCGCTGTGTTCGATCAACTGGAAGGCTACAGCGACAGCAACGCGCCAGAGGGTAGCCTGTACGCCCTGCTGGATACACCGGACGGATGTGGCTTTATCTCTGTAGGCGAAGAGTTGGAACTGCTGGAGAAGGAGCATGTCGGCTTGGGCCGCGCGTTCTACCTCGTTCTCCTCGGCACCATGAATCAGTGGATGGACGTCTATGATGCAGAGCGCACCCGCTACTATCTGGACAACTGGAAAGAGTCGATCGAGCAGGATATCGACATGTCGGGCGAGATCACCGAAGAAGCATTCCAGCAATATCTCAAAGAGCGCGACATCGACTTTCCCGATCTCGACAGCGCAATCCCAGAGTGCGCCAAGAACCTCATGCGCAAAGAGTATCGGTCTTCCCTTGCGCTCCTTCGGAAGCACCGGAGCGGCCGTCACGCGGAGTGGATTGAGCCTTTGCTCACAATGGACGCGGTAAAACAGCCGAAGTCGAGCCAGGACCCCCGGGACTTTGAGGGTAACTGGGACGATGGTCCGCTGCCGACTTGGGTGCTCGCGTTTAGGCACCACGACCCCATAACGCAAGCCTTCGATGAAGAGGCTGCGGGTATGAATGAGTG
>PMOK01000062.1 GCA_003162425.1 Bryobacterales bacterium
CGTCTTGGAAATCTCGCGAAAGCTTGGTTCATTCGCTTGTCGCTTATTGCTTCAACCCAAACGCATACACCACGGAATCATAAGTAGTGACATAAATTCTGCCACCAGAAATAGCGATCCCGCTGAAGTGCGTCCAGCCCGGCATCGTCGTTCCGCTCGAAAATAATTCTTTCCCCGTGCTCGAATCAAATGCATACAGCACCGCGTTGCCCGTATGCTGCGCAGCCCTTTCCTTGGAATTGAACAGCCCGCCGTCCGGCTTCCACTGCCTGTTGAACTCGCCGGTGGAAACTGCATACACTACGCCGTTAGCCACAATCGGCGGATCGGGAGCATTCATGTCGCGGGAAATCCAGGCCGGCGCGAGTGTGGGCTTTCCGTCTTTTTCTTCCACCTGGAACCCCATGATGCTTCCGTTCGGCGCTTCACCATTCACATGCGCGAACGGCGGCGCTTTAGTAGATGCCGCGCCCAGCGCCGGTGCATACAGCCAGCGCTCGCCGGCCTCATCCTGCCAGGTCGCGAACGCTCCCCAAAATCCCCGTCCCGCAAAGTCCGCTTCTTCATTCACCACCAGTGGACCGCGATACAACGGCGTCTTATGATCGCCTCCACCAATGGCTTTGGCATCCAGCAGCGAGATTACGCCTTCCTTCCCGCCCGAAGCCAGCAGTTCCCAATTCTTGAATTTAAAATACACCGCGCTCATGCTGCCCGCATCCAGATCCTTCCGCGTCAGATAGCTGTGATTGGACGGCGTGAAGTAATCCACCAGCTTCAAATCGCGCCCTGACAGTTGGAGAATCGTATCCGGCAGCTTGCCGGCGCTTTCGTTGTATTCGCCATCTCCCGTCTGCGCATACACAAATCCTGAGGGACTGATCACCGCACCCGCGCGCCCCCAAACTCCTCCACCGTTCGGGCTCGACTGGAAGAATGCGATTTTCTTCTCCGGACTTCCCAGATCCATGGCATACACGCCCGATTTCGCTCCGTTGCAGCCCTGCGACGTGGTCGTGTACAGAACGTTGTGATACAACCCCAGGCTCCAGTTCTTCGAAAACGCTGGAACAAACTGCACCGGCGGCGCTTTGTCTTCCCCATTGTGGATGTCCAGCACGTGCAGCTTTCCATCGCTCGAAATCGTGTACACAATTACGTCCAGGCCCCGCTTGGCGATCAGCGGCGTGGCGTTCAGCGCGTTGGGACAAAGCCAGAACGGATCTTGCTTCGGCTTCGAATCCGGAGTGAACGTTTTCTTCCAGAGCAGCGTGCCCGTTTCCGCATCCAGCGCGAACAAGTTGTCCGACGCCCCGCCAACCACCACGATCTCTTTCATGCCCTTCGGCGTCACCACCCATTCGGCAGCCACCGGCGCCGTCAGCGAATTGAGCTCGCGCGGTTGATTCTCGAGCGACGCCTTCCACACCAGCGTCAGATCCTTCGCGTTCGTGCGATTGATGTCCTTCTCGCCCTGCGCCCACCCCGTCCGTTGCGGATCGCCGCCGAACGATAACCAATCCGAAGCGCACAGCGGCATCAGTGCGCCCACCACGAGCGAGAGCATTCCATTTCGCAAAAGCATGTAGTTCATTGTAGGACAAGCCTCCGGCTTGTCAAACCCCAATAGGTAAGTCGGAACCGGCCGGGCACTCTCAACATCGCGTACAATTTTTTAAGGAGGGATCATGACCGAAGATCAAAAAAACCAACAGTCCGGCGATATCGCCCGCCGCGACTTTGTAGCACTCTCAGTGGGCGCGGGCCTTGCCGCCACAGCAGGATCGGCTGCGGCAGCCGGCGAGGTAGTGGAAACCGATGTCGAAATCAAGACTCCCGACGGAACCTGCGACGCCGCCTTCATTCACCCCAAGTCCGGTTCCCATCCGGGCGTCCTGCTCTGGCCCGACGCCTTCGGTTTGCGGCCCTCCATGCGCGACATGGCCAAGCGTCTCGCCGCCTCGGGATACTCGGTCCTCGTGCCCAATCCCTTCTATCGCGTCACGAAAGCTCCCTTCACGGATGCTTCCAAATTCAATTTCCAGAATCCGGACGACCGGGCCAAGATCATGCCGCTCATGGCATCCGTGGGCGCGGCCGGCGCCGCCGAGAAGGATGCCATCGCCTACATCGCCTTCCTCGACGCGCAAAAACAAGTCAACAAGTCCAAGAAAATCGGGACCCAGGGATACTGCATGGGTGGACCGCTAGTGGTAAGAACCTCCGCCACCGTGCCCGATCGTATTGGCGCGGGTGCATCCTTCCACGGCGGCGGCCTAGTCACCGATAAACCCGACAGCCCGCATCTGCTAGCCCCAAAAATAAAGGCCCAAATGTATTTCGGCATTGCATCGGACGACGACGCGAAGCAGCCGGACGCCAAAGATAAATTGAAACAAGCCTTCCCGTCGGCCGAAATCGAAGTGTACGCCGGCCTGCATGGCTGGTGCGTGCCAGATATGCCCATGCGAGATGGCAAGCCGCTCTACAACAAACCCGACGCCGAGCGCGCCTGGTCGAAGCTCCTCGATCTATACAAATCCGCCTTGTGATGCCCGTAGCGCACGCACTCTTGCCGACGCTTGGCGAAATGAGGCCGCGCTACCGAACTTCAACCTTGAACCCATGTTCGTGCCGGTACCTGAAATATTCCTGCCGATGCCGAACACTCACCTTCACAAACGGAACATACACCCGGTGCTGTTCCACCAAGTACGCGCGGTAGCGACCGTCTTCGTCGGCGTTCCAGTAATGATAGTCGCGGCCGTCCCGATCGTAATAGCGCCTTTCACCATGATGGTCATCAGCCATCACCGCTACTGGCGCAATCATGGCGGCAGCCATCAACAACCCGCCCAGAGCTAAAAATCGTTTCATCTCGTTAATCTCCCGCCCTGATGCATACACGTCACTGGCCACTCCTCCGCGCTGACATAACAGTCTCCCAACCCCAGACCATTGACCGCATTTGATCGCGTGACGCTGCGCGGTCACTCTACGGACTGCTAAAATCGAACCAGATCTTCACCTGACAGCGAATGCAATTTGAATTCACCCCGGAGCAAATCCAGCTTCGCAAAACAGTGCGCGAGTTTGCCGAGGCCGAAATCGCTCCCCATGTCCTCGAGTGGGATGAAGACCAGATCTTTCCCATCGAAGCCATCAAACACGCCGGCCGTCTCGGCTTTCTAGGAGCCATTTTCCCCGAAGAGCTCGGCGGCGCCGGACTCGGCTACATCGATTACGCCATCATCATCGAAGAGCTCGCGCGTGTCGATCCGTCCGTCGGCCTCATCGTGGCCGCGCACAATTCGCTCTGCACCAATCATATTTATCTCGCAGGCAATGAAGAACAACGCGCCAAGTACGTTCCGAAACTGGCCACCGGCGAATGGATTGGAAGCTGGGCGCTCACCGAGCCCGAGTCCGGCTCCGACGCCGGTTCCATGCGCACCAAGGCCGTCAAACACGGCCAGTGCTGGGTCCTGGATGGCTCCAAGAATTTCATCACCAACGCACAGTATGCCGACGTGGTGGTGACCATGGCCATCACGGATCGCGCCGCGTCGCAGCACGGCGTCTCCGCCTTTCTTGTCGAAAAACACGTCCCTGGTTTCCGCGTCGGCAAAAAGGAAAACAAGCTCGGCATGCGCGCCAGCGCCACCGGCGAGCTGGCGTTTACCAGTTGCCGATTACCCGAATCGCAACTGCTCGGCAAACCCGGCGAAGGTTTCGTCGACAGCCTGCGTATCCTCGACGGCGGACGCATCTCCATCGCTGCCCTCTCCGTCGGCACCGCGCAGGGCGCTTACGAAGCCGCGCTCAAATACTCCATGCAGCGCAAACAATTTGGCCGGCCGATTTCCGAGTTTCAATCCATCCAGAATAAACTCGCCGATATGGCCACCGAAATCGACGCTGCCCGCCTGCTCACCTATCGCGCCGGCTGGATGAAAGATCAAGGCCACCGCGTCACCAAGGAATCCGCCATGGCGAAACTGTTCGCCTCCGAAGTCGCCGTTCGCGTCACCAACGAAGCAGTACAGATCCACGGCGGCTACGGCTTCATCAAGGACTATCCGGTCGAAAAATTCTATCGCGACGTGAAACTCTGCACCATTGGCGAAGGCACCAGCGAAATCCAGCGCCTGGTAATCGCCCGCCAACTCCTAAAATCCTGATGTTAAAAACTGTGACTGTGGGGCAGGGCCATGCCCTGCCAAAACTAATCCTCTCCGGCGACCTCCGCGCCCTGGCCCGCGCCGCAACCACAATCGAAAATCGTAACTCCCAAGCTGACGATTTACTAAAAGAACTCTTCCCCCACACCGGTCACGCCACAATCATCGGAATCACAGGCGCCCCCGGCGCCGGAAAAAGCACCTTAGTAGACAAACTAACCCGCGCCCTCCGTCAGGAAAACAAATCCGTCGGCATCATCGCGGTCGATCCCACCAGCCCCTACACCGGCGGCGCAATTCTGGGCGATCGCATCCGCATGCTCGACCATCATGCCGACCCACAAGTCTTCATCCGGTCCATGGCCACGCGCGGCTGGCTGGGCGGAGTCGCAGCAGCAACCACCGATATGGCCGTCCTTCTGGACGCCGCCGGCCGAGACGTAGTTCTAATCGAAACCGTCGGCGTCGGCCAGGATGAAGTCGAGATCGCCAAGCTCGCCGGCGTTACCGTTGTGGTCCTGGTGCCCGGCATGGGCGACGACGTACAAGCCATCAAAGCCGGCATCATGGAAATCGCCGACGTCTTCGTCATCAACAAAGCCGATCAGCCCGAGCCGGATCGTCTGGAGCGCGAGATCAGAGCCATGCAGAGCCTGTCCACCCGCAAGGACGGCTGGGTTCCCCCTATCGTCCGAACGGTCGCCGTCGATGGCCAGGGCATCGCCGAAACGCTGGCCGCGGTACGATCGTTTCTTGCACACAACGATGGAAAGGATCGCGCCGTGGCAAACTGGACCCAGCGGCTGCGCGAAATGCTCCGCGAAAGGCTACTCCACCGCTTCCCGGACCTGGATTTTCACGCCGCGGCCGAGGACATCGTCTCCAAACGCACCGATCCCTATACAATAATCGATGGTTGGCTCAACCGATAAAACCGCTCAGTCCACCGTTGTTGTGGCACACGCTCTCAGCGTGCCGCGTCGNNGCGTCGGCACTCCTGCCGACGCTCGGTTCAAGAGAAATGACTAGCTCCAACAAATTCCAAATCGATCACCTAGGCATCGCCGTCCGATCTCTGGACATCGCCCTCCAATTCTACGAACACCAACTCGGATTCACCGAGGCCCAGCGCGAAACCGTAGAACAGGAAAAAGTGAGAGTCGCAATGCTCCCCGCTGGAGAATCGCGCATCGAATTGCTCGAAGCCACCGAACCCGATTCCGTGATTGCAAAGTTCATAGAAAAGCGCGGCGAAGGCCTCCATCACGTCGCTCTCAAAGTCCCGGATCTCGCCGCCACCGTCGATCGTCTCAGAACCCAAGGCGCGCGCCTGTTGAACGATCCCCGCCCCGGCGCCGGAGGCCATCTTTATGTCTTCGTCCATCCGTCATCCACCGGCGGCGTGCTGCTCGAATTGATACAGCAATGAAACCAACCATCGGCGTCATCGGCGGGAGCGGATTGTACTCCATGCCCGGATTTGAACAACATGAAGAGGTGCTGCTCGACAGCCCGTGGGGCAGGCCTTCGGACGACTATGTGATTGGACAACTGGCCGGCAAAGAAGTCGCGTTTCTTTCACGGCACGGGCGCGGCCATCGCATCTCACCTTCTGAACTGAACTTTCGCGCCAACATCTACGGCTTTAAGCAACTCGGCGTCGAACGGATAATCTCGCTCAGCGCCGTCGGTTCGCTGAAAGAAGAACACGCGCCCCTCCGGTTCGTGATTCCCGATCAATTCTTCGACCGCACTCGCGGCCGCGTCTCCACCTTCTTCGGCGAAGGCTTGGTCGCGCACATCAGCTTCGCCGATCCGGTTTGTCCCCAGCTCTCCGAGGTGGTTCGCGAGGCTTGTGTTCAATCCGGCGTGGATGTCTCGAAAGGCGGAACCTATCTCTGCATGGAAGGGCCCGCGTTTTCCACCAAGGCCGAATCGAACGTGTACCGCAGTTGGGGCATGGACGTTATCGGCATGACGAATCTCCAGGAAGCCAAGCTCGCGCGTGAAGCCGAGATCTGTTACGTCACCGTCGCCATGGTCACCGATTACGATTGCTGGCACTCTGAGCACGCCGCCGTAACCGTCACCGATATCCTCGCGAACTTGAATAAGAACGCTTCGAACGCCGCCAAAGTTGTCGCGGCTGCGGTGGCCGCCATGCCATCAGCGCGCGAATGCAAATGCGGATCGGCGCTGGCCCACGCCCTGATCACCGACCCGAAGTCGATCCCCGAAACCACTCGAAGAAAGCTGGAACTGCTGGTTGGAAAGTACCTCCCCTGACAATTTCGCGCACGAGCTTCTCGAGCATTGCCTGGCCTCGCGTCCGTGGCCGGAACACCTGCTCGATCCTTTGATCGCAGAAACCGGCAACCGCGCGTTATTCCGCATCGTTGTCGAACGCCTGGGAGACCTGTTCGAGCCGCGCCTGTGTACCGTCTACGCCGATCTTTTTGCCGGCGTGATTGCGCGGCGCATCCCCGAACTCCATGCCGAACACCTTGTGGAGCGCTACCAACGCATCCGCAAGCCTCGTAAACTCGATCGCGAACCCACCTCCGTTTTCGTTTTATCGCGTGTGACCCTGGGCGCCGATGTCGCCATCACCAGCGTTCTCCTGGACGCCGCAAAGAAACGCTTTCCCGATTCACAAATCTGGTTCGTCGGCCCTCACAAAAGCTGGGAGCTCTTCGCGGCCGATTCCCGGCTCCGCCATCTCGCCATCGCGTACGGCCGCAGCGGCACCCTGGATGATCGCCTTTCCATCTGGCCGCAATTGCGCGACGCCGTGTGCCAACCCAACAGCATCGTCATCGATCCGGATTCGCGCCTCACTCAGCTTGGCCTGCTCCCCATCTGCCCCGAAGAAGATTACTATTTCTTCGAGAGCCGCGCCTATGGCGACGATGGCGATGAACCTTTATCGGCATTGGCGCGCCGTTGGGCAGCGGAAACCTTCGGGATTGAAGATGCCCGGCCCTACATCAATACAGGATTAGACCCTGTGGGGCAGCGCCATGCGCTGCCAGGCCATGTATCCGAATTTGCGTGCACGGTGAGCTTCGGCGTCGGCGAAAATCCAGACAAGCGAATCGCCGATCCGTTCGAACAAGAACTCCTGCGCGAGCTCCCCCGCCCCATCCTCATCGACAAAGGCGCAGGCGGCGAAGAAGCCCATCGAGTGGAACGCGCGGTGTCGAAAGCCGGCGGCGGCATCGCCATGTGGGAAGGCTCGTTCGCCGGCTTCGCCGCTCACATCCAGAAAAGCAAATTGTACGTGGGCTACGATTCCGCAGGCGGCCACGTCGCCGCCGCTTGCGGCGTCCCGTTGATCAGCATCTTCGCCGGCTTCGCGTCCGAACGCATGTTCCAGCGCTGGCGCCCCTCCGGTCCCGGCCCAATCGAGGTTATTCGCGCCAATGTAGGGCAGGTTGATAACCTGCGCGCCGATTGCCAATCGGCACTCAAAAAACTCACCGCAGGTATGATACCGTGAGCACTGGAGGATTACCCATGGAAGCCCTCGGCATGGTTGAGACCAAAGGATTAGTGGGCGCAATCGAAGCGGCCGACGCGATGGTGAAGACCGCCAAAGTCACATTGCAAGGGAAGGAATACATTGGCGCCGGCTACGTCACGGTGACCGTCCGGGGCGACGTCGGCGCGGTGAAAGCAGCCACGGATGCGGGCGCCGCTGCAGCCCGCCGTGTGGGCGAGCTCGTCTCGGTTCACGTGATCCCCAATCCTCACTCTGAAATCGAATCCGTTTTGCCCGGCGCCAAAAAATAGGCTGACGTAGCGCACGCACTCCTGCGTGCCGCGTCGGCACTCATGCCGACGCTGGTGTATGCTCACAGATCCAGATCTCGTCTCCATCCAGGACGTCCGCTCCAAGGTCGAGGAGGCCTACGCAGCCTGGCAGAAGTACCGCGCCTTTTCCCAAGCCCAAGTGGATTCCATCGTGGAAAGCGTGGCCGCGGCCGCCCGCGCCAACGCGCAACGGCTGGCCGAACTGGCCGTCGAAGAGACCGGATACGGCAACGCCAAGGATAAGCTATCCAAGAACCTGCTGGCGTCGGACGTCCTGCCTCGCACCATGCGAGGTTTGAAAACTATCGGTATTCTTCGCGAGATCCCCAATCAGAAACTCGTAGAGATTGCCGTTCCTATGGGCGTTGTCGCCGCCATTTTGCCCACCACCAATCCCACCTCCACGGCCATCTACAAAACTCTGATCTCGCTCAAAGCCGGCAACGCCATCGTCATCAGCCCCCATCCTCGCGCGAAGATCTGCTCTTGCGAAACTGTGGCTGTGCTCCAACAAGCCGCGCTCCAGGCCGGCGCCCCACCAGACCTGATCCAATGCATCGATAATTCCACCATCGAAGCCACCAACGCCTTGATGAAGCATCCACGTACCGGCGTAATTCTTTCCACCGGCGGAGGCGGCATCGTGCGCGCGGCCTACTCCAGCGGCAAGCCCGCGTTCGGCGTCGGTCCCGGCAACGTTCCAGTGCTGGTCGAAAAATCGGCCAACGTCGAAGACGCAGTCTGCAAAGTGGTGGAAGGCAAGTCATTCGATTTCGGAACGGTCTGCTCCAGCGAACAAACTATCGTGGCCGAGCGCGGCTTACGCGATCGGATCCTCGCAGCGCTCAAAGCCCGCAAAGCTTTCCTGTGCGATGCTCGCCAAACTGAGGCCCTCGCGAAGCTGCTGCTCACGGCCCACTTCACAGTGAACCCGGATTGCGTCGGTCAGGCGCCTACGAAAATCGCAAAAATGGCCGGCTTCGAAGTTCCCGCCGATACGTCCATCCTGGTGGTCGAGATCGCAGGCGTTGGCAGAGAGCACCCGCTCTCGGCCGAAAAGCTTTCACCAGTTCTTTCGTTGCTTTTCGTCGCGGATTTCCGAGGCGCGCTGGATGCCTCGGAAGCCATTCTTCGTTTCGGCGGCCTCGGCCACACGGCAGTGATCCACGCCGCTGACGACGCGCGCATCCGCGAGTTCGCCTTGCGCATGCCGGCCTTCCGGATTCTGGTGAATACGCCAGCACCGCAGGGCTCGGTCGGCATCACCACCGGCGTTTTTCCAGCCATGACGCTGGGCTGCGGCGCCGTAGCCGGCAACATCACCGGCGACAACATCGGCCCGCTCCATCTCATCAACATCAAGAGGCTCGCATACGTGACACGCAAGGCGGAAGATGCATTTGAGAATTTGGCGCCGTCCAGCGCGTCGGGCGGAATCGACCGCGACACCGTGATAGCCGCTGTCGAGCGCTATCTGGCGAAGCGAGGCGTTGAGCAGCCGCGCCCAGTCACTGCTGAAGTGGTCGACCGATTTCTCGCCGCCCGCCGCGGCCCGCGCCTGGCTGAAGTCCCCGAGTCACCTGCCCCGCTCCCTACGCATCCCGTTGAAATTTCCGATTTTGTCTGCGAAGACGACGTCCGGCGCGCCATTGCACAATCCAAGAAGATCTTCATTGGACCCAAGACCATCGTCACCCCCTCGGCGCGCGACCTCGCGCTCAGGAATGATACCCTCGTGATGACTGATCGCGCCAAGTAATGAAACCGAACCTGGATACGCTCAAAACCGAAATTGAACATCACCTGCAAGAATCCGGGATGGCCGTCTTCTATGGATACTCCAGAGGACTTGAGTCCGTGCAGGGTGTTTACTGGGATTGCGATCAGTATCCCGATTACAAGCTGTTCGTCAAAGCCGCTCAAACCGCGGGCGTGAAGCTGATCGTCTTTCACCAGCGCGAATTCTCCGCCGATCAACTGGACGAAGCGCTGGAACAGTTGGCTGGTTGCGATATGCCGCGTGAGGAGTATCACGAACTGGAGCGCCGTCTGAACGAGATGCGTGTTTATAGCAGCTTCGTCTGCGCAATCGAGCTCTCCTTCGATCTCAATGGCCGCGTCTTTATTTTCGATCTGCGAACCGATTGGTACGAAGACCTTTCCGATATTCTGGACGAAATTCAAATCATGGACGCCGAATCCGATGACGATAGCGACACGCCCATCAGCGGGTATTTCTCGAAGAACTAGTGGGCTGTCCGTCCGCTGCGTAGCGCACGCACTTTTGCGNNCGTCGCCACTCCTGGCGACGCCCGGCAGTAGTAAAGATGCAGCCAGGCGAGCCCACTAGTCGTGCCCACCACCAACTGGCAGCTCCCAACCCCCGATCCGGAAGCCGTCAACAATCTAACCTCCACCCTCCGCATCCAGCCGCTGACCGCGCGTGTGCTAGCCGCGCGAGGCCTAACCGATCCCCAATCAGCCCAGCGATTTCTTTCACCCCAGCTCGATCACCTCCATTCGCCAGCCTTACTCACCGGAATGAAAGAAGCTCTGGACCGTCTCCGCGCCGCCATAGCCGCCCACGAGAAAATCCTGATCTACGGCGATTACGACGTGGACGGTACAGTCTCAGTAGTCATTCTGAAAAAAGCGATTGAACTCGCGGGCGGCCAAGCCAGCTTCCACGTCCCGCACCGCCTGAAGGACGGCTACGGCATGCGCGCCGATGTCATTGAGCGCGCGGCCGCCATGGGCGTGCGCCTGATTGTCAGCGTGGACACCGGCATTCGCGCCACCGAAGTGGTTCGAGGCGCGCGTGAACTCGGCATCGATGTGATCGTCACCGATCATCACTTGCCGGAAGCGGAGCTCCCCCCCGCGCTTGCGGTTCTAAATCCGAACCGGCGCGATTGCCACTATCCCGACAAGAATCTTTGCGGCGCAGGTGTGGCCTTCAAGCTGGTCCACGCCCTGCTCGCTACACTCCCCTGGCCCGAAGAAAAGCTGGCGCGCATGCTGAAGTCGTTTCTGAAATTAGTTGCGGTGGCAACAGTGGCCGACGTCGTGCCCTTGCTCGGCGAGAATCGAATCATCGTCAAATATGGCTTACAAGGTTTGCATCGCGTCCATAATCCGGGACTGCGGGCATTGCTCGAAGTCTCAGGAATGTTGGATGGCCGCGCCCCGAACGCGCGCCAGGTTGCGTTTCAAATTGCCCCGCGCATCAACGCCGCCGGACGTATGGACGATGCCCAAAATGTCATCCGCATGTTCCTTACCGAAGATTTGGAAACCGCGCGCGCTCTGGCAAAGCAACTCCATTCGCTCAATCAGGAGCGCCAGCAGACCGAGGCCGACATTGTGCGATTGGTCCTCGAAGAATGCTCCCAGGTTCCCGTTACTGAAGATCAAGCGGCCCTGGTTTTCTCCGGACCCAACTGGCACCGCGGAGTTGTGGGCATTGTCGCCAGCCGCTTGGTGGACCGGTTCTGCCGCCCCGTGTTTGTCTTGAGTGAAGAAGATGGCGAGGCGCAAGGTTCCGGCCGCAGCATTACTCCGTTCCATTTGCTCGAGGCGCTGGAATCGATGCCGGATCTCTTCTCACGCTTCGGCGGCCATCGGCAAGCAGCGGGAGTAAGCATGCCGTCGGAAATGGTCCCGGAGTTTCGGAAGCGTCTGGAGGCCTACGCCCGCCAGCGCCTCACTCCAGCGGATTTTCATCCGCGC
>PMOK01000114.1 GCA_003162425.1 Bryobacterales bacterium
TAGGTACTCGTGTGAACGCTTGGGATTCGGCCGCCGTTGGGCCGGCGTCTTCAAGGGAGTCGGTTGTTAGGTGGAGGTGGCCCCTCGAGGCCACCCGTTCCTACGCTCACAGCGTCGCAACCAGCTCATCAATCTTCTGGAAGCACTCCTTCACACCGAGCTCCATTCCCGACTGCAGACAGCCGTCACGATCCTGTTTGCTCTTAAAAAGCATGTTGATCGTGAGCGTCGTCTGACCATCTTTTTCATCGAAGGTCAGAGTGACCAGAGATTCGGCGCCTGGCATGGCCTCGAACACTTCGGTTCGCTGTAGCCGATGCGGCGGATCGATCTCGCGAAACACGCCGGAGAATGCTATCTCCCCGCCTTTGGGATGGACCAGCACCCATCGCCACGCCCCTCCCACGCGAAGGTCAATCTCGCAAACGGTCATCGTGGTGGATCTCACGGCGTACCATTTCCTGACGTGCTCGGGCTTCGTCCACACCTCGAACAAGGTTCGCGCCGGCGCGTTGAATGCGCGCTGCATAACGATTTCACGGTCGGATGGCAACGTGAGCGTCATTTCACGTTGTGAACTCGCTGTCATTTTGATTTCTCCTTTTCTGTGATTTCGGAAAGATACTCATCCAGGCGTTTAAAGCTTTCCTCCCAGTTCCGCCGGAATCGTTCCGCCCAGTTCGCCACGTCTTGAAGCCGCTTCGGATTGAGCCGGCACGGCCGCCGCTGCGCATCGCGACCCTGTACGATCAGCCCCGCCTTTTGGAGTACCTTAAGGTGCTTCGACACGCCGGGCAGGCTCATCTTGAGAGGCTTGGCAAGCGTATTGACCGTGGCCTCTCCACTAGCGAGCTTCTCGACAATGGCCCGGCGAGTCGGATCCGCCAGGGCCGCCAGGACTACGCTGAGGCGATCAACAGCTCTCTTTGAGTATTTCGCCATTAGGTTAATTAACCTGATAGAATAATAACAGGACGCCCAGGCGGCGTCAAGAAGTTTCTTTGGTAGCTGAAGTCCCGCGTAGCCATTTCCGAGCCGGTCCTTTGATGGCTTCCAGCTTCAACCCCAGCTCTCGTATCGCGGCAAATATTGATGGTCCAGTGGAATCCGGCGGCGGGGTCTCGCCTCCGCTGTTGAGCTGGCTCTCGTCTGGCACCCATTGGAGTTTGAAATTGTATTTTCCAGTCAAGCCGGTACTGTCCACAACGGGGCGGCCCAGTTCGCTTCTCAGGTAAGCTGCCACTTCAGCAGTGCCAATTCCATGCGCATCAATCAGCCCTCTTCCAATCCTTGTGCCGCTCGGCCGCGCATTTGAATCATTCCGAGCTACATCAAGCTTGGGGCCGCCCTTTGCGACGACCAGCCTATACTGAGGAAGCTGCCTGGTCTCCCAGCTGATCGGGCTGAATGCCATACGCCATTCTGATCGCGACTGCGAGAGGTATGTTCGTCCAAGTCGCTTGCACCGGATCGCGGAGATTATTTATGACTGCGTTAGATTTGCTGGGCTTGACTGTGGCGACCTCAAAGGCGGGCGGCGGTTCCTGCGCGAACGCAACCAAAGCCATCCAGGCGATCGCCCCGCCAATTCCTACGGGAAGCATTGATTGGAAGATGCTTGAAATATGCGATTCGTTCAGCCGATGAGTCTGTGATTTGGACTACGCCGGCCGATGCCATCGCGGCCCTTATAACCTCACCGGGGGATTGCCTTTGGGGCGCTGGCGTGTAACTGTCAAATCATGAACGGACAAAAAAAGAATGACCGCGCCGGGTGGTTCGAAGGGCCACAGGCCGACTGCTCCGCGCTTCCGGGCGAAACCCAGTCACCCTGGCGGCTCGTGCTGCTGGGTGCTCCGGGCGTGGGCAAAGGCACGCAAGCCGACCTGCTGCATAAAAATCTAGGGGCTTGCCATCTATCCACCGGCGATGTCTTCCGCGCTGCGGGCAGCAGAGACGTTTGTGAGCAGACACCGGCCATGAAGGCCGCCATTGAATATATGCGCCGCGGCGAACTCGTCCCCGATACGACGGTGTGGGAGATGGTGCGCGAACGAAGCGGCTGTATCCGTTGCGGGGGCGGTTTTATCCTGGACGGTTTCCCTCGCACATTGGCCCAAGCCGAGGTACTCAAAGGCTACATGGAAAGCGAATCCCTTTCGCTCAGTGCCGTGGTGAATTACGAATTGCCCTTGGATGAAATTGTCGCGCGCCTGAGCGGCCGCCGGACCTGTGAAAAGTGCAAATCGGTTTTTCACGTGACCGGAAAGCCTCCTAGAAAGGAGGGTGCGTGCGACCACTGTGGAGGCCGGCTGTTTCAGCGTGAAGATGACCGGCCGGAATCCATCACTGTCCGTTTGGAAGCCTACGAACGCAGCACCGCCCCACTGATCCGGTTCTACACCGACCTTGGCCTGCTGGTGTCGGTGGTAGCTGACGGATCTCCCGATAAGATCTGTGACAACACGCTAACCGCGCTCCAGGCGCTCACTTCGTCGACCCATCAAGGTCACTTAGTTTAGGGCTTCCGTCTGGCCACCGGTATACAATGGCTAAAGGGGACGCAAATGCCGGCATCACATGATGCACTTCTTGAGCGGATCACCATCGATTCTGATGTCCGATTCGGCAAACCGTGTATTCGCGGCCACCGGATAACCGTTCAGGAAATTCTGGAATGGCTTTCAAGTGGCGCATCCCAGCATCAAATCCTGGCCGATTATCCTCAGCTCGAACCGGATGACTTTCTTGCTGTGTACGCTTACGCGGCTGAATTAGCGGCAGGCAACAAGGTTTCCCGTGGATGAAGCTGTGGTCGCAATTGTTGCGCTACCTCTCCCCAGTCTAGACAGATAGCGATTCCGAACGTCTCGCTGTGGCAGACGAGTAACCGCATTCGCACACCAAACTGATCACCTCTCTTGATCCAGAATCCGACCGTTTCCCATCAACAACCTCCCAACCCCGCCCCTTCCTCCACGCCGCTCGCATGCTATCCCGGTAACGACACACAAAAATGCCTCAACAATACCTCAACAATACCTCAACAATACCAGCAAGAATCGACCGCACCGAACCCAATCCTGGGCCCAGAGCCCCCAGCCTCCATCCCCACCCCGTGGCTTCGTTTTTCCAACAAGCCAAACCTCCACCCCACGCCCCCACACCCTCCGTCACCCGCACCCTCGACACCTCCCGCATCTACCCCATTCCACATGCCTTGCACCCCACTCCCCAAGGTGACGCTCTTTTCCGCCCAGGCTTCAAATGCGCCTCCCGCGCTGACGTGATAAACTCGCCACCAATGACCCGCCGATCCACACTCTCGCTCTTCCTATTCCTGGCCGCGCTTGTGCCGCCCGTTTCCGCGGCCACGCAGCCCACGCTCATCGCCAAGTCCGTCACCATCTATCGCGACAACTACGGCGTCCCGCACGTCTTCGGACCCACCGACGCAAGCTGCATCTTCGGCTACATCTATGCGCAGGCCGAAGACAACTTCTGGCAGATCGAGGACAGCTATATCCGGGCCCTCGGCCGCGCTTCCGAAGTTTATGGCGAGAAAACTCTCGATGACGACCGTCTGGTGCGCGCCCTCCAAATTCCGAAATTAGCGCAAGAGGAATACGATCGTGCCAGTCCGGAAACCAAGAAGCTGGTGGATGCCTCCGCCGAAGGTCTAAATTATTTTCTGGCGCGCAACCTGCAAGTGAAGCCGCGCCTCATTACGCATTTCGAACCTTGGCACATCTACGCCTTCAATCGCTACGCGCTCTACTACAAATTCATCTTCGGAAAGAGCGGCCTGAAACCCGCCGAGATTTCAGCCGTCATCGAATCGCAAGGTTCGAACATGTGGGCCATTACTCCGGCCAAGAGCTCTGACGGCCATGCCATGCTTTTCATCAATCCGCATCAGCCCTTCTTCGGTGTCGGCCAGTGGTATGAAGGCCACGTCCATAGCGAGGAAGGCTGGAACATGAGCGGCGCATCCTTCTTCGGTTCTGGTTTCCCCACCATCGGCCACAATGATGTCCTTGGATGGAGCCACACCGTGAATGAACCGGATATCGTCGACGTCTACCAGGAAACCTTCGACAATGCCGGTGACCCGCTCGCCTATTGGTACGACGGCAAATACCGGCATGCCACCGAATGGAAAGAAACCATCAAGGTCAAGACTGCCAGTGGATTTACCGATCGCACGTTCACCTTCCGCAAAACTCACCACGGACCCATCTTGGCCAAGCGCGACGGCAAATTCCTGGCCGTGAAAATGGCCAAGTTCGAAGAAGGCGGGCAAGTGGACGAGTGGTATGCCATGAGCAAGGCCCACAACTTCGACGAATTCAAGAAAGCTATGTCGGCGGTCGCGGTTCCCATGTTCAATGCAATTTACGCCGATCGCGATGGAAACATCTTCTACGTCTATAACGGCGCGGTTCCCAAGCGTTCCCTCAAGTTCGATTGGTCGAAACCCGTGGATGGCTCCACGTCCGAAACCGAATGGCAGGGTTACCACACCTTTAATGAGCTGCCGCAGGTGACGAATCCGAAATCCGGTTTCGTGCAGAATTGCAATTCCACGCCGTTCGCCACCACGGTTTTTGGAAACCCCGATCCTTCCGAATATCCCAAGTACATGGTCGGCGAGCCGGACAACGCACGCGCTCGGATTTCACGCCGCATCCTCTGGAACAAAGACAAATTCACTTTCGACGAATGGGCCAAGGCGGGTTTCGATACGTACGTCATCCAAGCCGAAACCGAGATCCCGAAGCTGGTAGAGGCATTTGACCAGGAGCATCCCGCCAAGCTCCTCGATCCAGTCACCGAGCTACGCAACTGGGATCACCTGAGCAAAGTCACCTCCGTCCCGATGACTCTGTTCCTGCTGTATCACGAAAAACAATATGGCACTGCTGTGTTTCCGCCGGCGAAACCCAAGCAGACTCCGCTTGAATCGCTCCAGGCGGTCGTGAGCGATTTGGAGAAGACTTTCGGAACCTGGCGCGTCCCCTATGGCGATATCAACCGCCTGGAGCGCCGCCAATCCGGTGGGGAGGAACCGTTCAGCGATGCAGTCTCGAGCCTCCCCGTGGCCGGTGCTCCCGGCGATGTCGGCATCGTCTTCAATTTCTATTCGCGTCCGGAAAAGGATCAGAAACGCCGCTACGGCGTGGCCGGCCATTCCTTCATCAGCGTGGTGGATTTCGGTCCCCAAGTGGAAGCGCGCTCCATTCTGGTCTTCGGTGAAAATTCCGATCCCAACTCCAAACACTATTTCGATCAATCGCAGCTCTACGCCAAGCAGGAATTCAAGCCCGCATATTTCAGCCTGGCCGACATCAAAGCGCACGCCGAGCGCACCTATCATCCCGGTGAAGGCAAGCCTTGAGAACCAAACCAGCTTCCGTGGTGGCACTCTACCCCGGTTCGTTCGACCCCATCACGAATGGGCATCTGGATTTGATCCAGCGCGGCTCCGCATTATTTGACAAGCTGTTCGTCGCCATCCTTCGCAATGACGAAAAGCAGGCCCTGTTCAGCGTCGACGAGCGAATCGAGATGCTCACGGAAGTAGTGCAAGTCTTCCCGAACGTGGAAGTCGGCTCGTTCGACGGCCTGCTGGTGGAATACGCCGCCCACTGCGGCGCCAGCGTGATCATTCGCGGCATTCGCGCGGTTTCCGATTATGAATACGAGCTGCAGATGGCGCTCATGAATCGGCGCCTCAGGCCAGACATCGAGACCGTGTTCCTGATGGCCAGCGAAGCCCATTCGTTTCTAAGCTCCAAGCTGGTGAAGGAAGTGATTCGCTTGGGCGGCAAAGTCACAGGTCTCGTGCCGCCTTCGATTGAGGTTAAACTAAGAAAAAGACTGTTAGGAGACAACTAGGAGAAATTGACACCTTCCATGCAAGCTACCACCGATCTCGCCGAGCGGATTTCGCTGATCAGCGAGTCTTCCACCATGAAAGTTGCGGCCGACGCCGATCGTCTTCGCAGAGAAGGAAAAGATGTCGTCGACTTCGGGGCCGGGGAGCCGGATTTCCCCACGCCGGACAACATCAAGAAGGCAGCCATCGCGGCGATCGATGCCAATTTCACCAAGTACACGCCCACCGGCGGAGTCCTCGAGCTGAAGACCGCCATTTGCGATCGGCATCGCACCGACTACGGCACCAACTATTCGACCGCCGAATGCATGGTGACGGTGGGAGGCAAGCACGCGATTTTCAATTTGATGCAGACGGTGATCGGCGAAGGCGATGAGGTGATCATTCCGGTCCCGTACTGGGTCACTTACAAAGACGTCGTCAACTATGCGGGCGGCAAGTGCGTGTTCGTCCCCACCGACGAAGACAACGGCTTCACGTTTACGGCCGACATGATCGCGCCCTACATCACTCCGCGCTCCAAGCTCTTGATCATCAACTCGCCGAATAACCCCAGCGGCGCAGTCCTAAGCCGCGAAGAGTTCGAAAAAATTTACTGGCTCGCGGCCAAACGTGGCGTCCGTTTGATGACCGACGAATGCTACTGCCGCTTCCTCTATGATGGTGAGCCGTTCTCCATCGCGTCCATGCCGGACGCCAAGGAGCACGTCGTAGTGGCCGGCTCGCTTTCAAAAACGTACGCCATGACTGGCTGGCGCATCGGATTCGCCCTCGCGCCCAAGCCTCTCATCGATGCCATGATGAAGCTCCAGAGTCACACCACGTCGAATCCCACGTCAATTTCGCAGAAGGCGGCCATTGAGGCGTTGCGCGGTTCGCAAGATTCCATACCGGTCATGCTGGCGGAATATCGAACTCGCCGCGATTATGTGGTCGGCCGTTTGCGCGCCATTCCAGGCGTCAAGATCGCCGAACCCAAAGGTGCTTTCTATGCATATCCTAACGTCTCGGTCGGGTTCCGCAATGGAATCACATCGGCGTTGCAGTTTTCCGAAAAATTGCTTGCGCAAGAGTATGTAGCAGTGGTTCCGGGCGAAGCATTCGGAACCAGCGAACACGTTAGAATCTCTTATGCGACTTCCATGAAGGAACTCGCCCGCGGCCTGGACAGGATCGAGCGTTTCATCCGTGAACGGTAGCGCTCCCGTCCGGCTTCCGACTGCCTTTAAAGAAAAAATCTGGGGCGCACTGGACCTTGCTCCCTGGTATCCGGATCCCGGCAAAAAAATCGGCGAAGTGTGGTTTGAAGCCGAGCTTCCGCTCCTGGTCAAGTTCGTGTTCACCAGCGAGCGGCT
>PMOK01000257.1 GCA_003162425.1 Bryobacterales bacterium
TCTATCCAATACCTCAGCCGTCGTATCAACATGTCCGTCACTCCGCTCCCATCACACGGGCGATCGCCAGCGTGAGTTTGGCGTACTTCCGAGTTTCAACCGCCAGCTGTTTGCGGCCAGCCGCCGTGATCTTGTAGATCCTCGCCCGCCGATTATTCGACGTCACGCCCCAGACGCCCGCGATCCAGCCGTTTAGCTCCAGCCGCTGGACAGCGGGGTACAGTGAGCCTTCCTCGACCAGGAGCTCGTTGTCGGACGATTGTTGAATGAACTGGACTATGCCGTACCCGTGGAGATCGCGGCGCGAGAGCGTCCGCAGAATCAACATGTCCAGTGAACCGGGCAACGAATCGTTCTTTTGTGGCTTGCGTCCCATACCAAGAATTCTTAGCTTACGGCGACGAGACTACGCGAGTCAAGTTCAGATTGGCGAGCCCTCGCGCCGGACGACGATTTCGGGGTGCTCACGCGCGCCGGATGCGAATCGCTATGGCGCGCGTTGCCGCTGTCGACAACAGGCTACGATAACAGGTCTCTCGAAGTTGCGTGAGTGGCGACGCAGCCGGCTTGGCGCGAACGGCAACATGGCAGCATCGGAGCGTCGCGAGAAAACCGGAGCGTTCTGGAATTCGGACCGCTTTGGGCGTATAGTCGCTAGCCTTGATCGGAAATGTCTCGGCGCGAAAATGCTGGGGCGAAGCCGTAAAGCTGACCGCCGAGACATTTTCGATAAGGAGACTTGAAGGAAGCCGCTGGCGTTTGCGGCGGACGCGGCTGCTATGGGAATTGAATGCCGCTTGGGTACTGGGAAGGCTGAGTATGAGCTGCCGATGCAAGACGAAACTCCAGACGGATTGTCCGGAAGTTGCCGGTTCGTTCTGAATAATGGCTGGAATAATGTCCGCCAGGGCTCCTGGAAGAGTAATAGTCGTGGATTGGACACACGTGTCCGGATGGCGTGCAGGAAGCACGTCGATGGTCCGCTGATGGACCCGGCGTTATGAAGAATCGAAGTAGGGGCACAGCGAGAGTTCCACAGCGGTGAGTCTTTGGATGATCACCATAGTGGCCCCGCAGTGCGGGCAATGCCAGTGGGAGGGAGCTTCGGACGAACCCAATGGTGGCGGGCGATCGCTCGCCAGCAGCTGCTGACACAGGGGGAGGCGGTGAGCTCGGAATCGATTCGCCAGGAAACCAAAATACCGGATTCTGACGAAGCCCTTCGGTAACACGTGCAGAAAGAAGCGGCGCAAAAACTCGGTTGCCAGCAGTGTCATCTTGCGCTGTTTACCGCCGCGGGCATAGTCCTTCCAACGGAACGTGACGCGTTCCCCGTCAAATGCTATGAGCCGGTGATTGGAAATGGCGATCCTATGCGTATACCGGCCGAGATAGCGCAAGACTTTCACCGGTCCGCCGAAGGCTGGCTTGGCGTAGACCACCCAGTCTTGACGGTGCAGCCGACGGAGAAGCTGGCGAAACTGTTTTAGATCAGCCAGCGCGGCTGCCGGGCCGGCACAGCGTAGTTGCTTTCGTCGATAGAGGCGTTTCAAGCCGGCGCAGAACTTGCCGCGAAACACACGGCTAAGGACCTTCACCGGTAGAAAGAAAGGATAGCGAGGCCGTATCCAGCGGCTGTGGTCTGGGGAGAGTCCGCCCGCCGGAATGGCGCAGTGGACGTGTGGATGCAGCAGCAGGTTCTGTCCCCAGGTGTGCAGGATACTGATGACGCCGATTTCGGCGCCCAGGTGGTTGGGATCGGCCGCCACTTCCAGCAATGTTTGTGCGCTGGCGGTGAATAACAAGTCATAAAATACACGCTGGTTGTCCAGCGCCAGCACATTGAGTTCGTGCGGCACGGTGAACACTACATGGAAATAGCTGGTGGTGAGAAGTTCGCGTTCGCGAGCTGCGAGCCAGTGTTCACGCGCCTGCGCCTGGCACTTTGGGCAATGCCGATTGCGGCAGGAGTTATAGGAGATGGCCTGGTGTCCGCAACGGGGACAGGCATCGATATGGCCGCCCAGCGCCGCTGTCCGGCAGCGCTGAATAGCACGAAAGGCCTTGAGCTGCTGATAGTCAAAGCTACTTTGATACCGGTTCAGGAAGCGGTCGCCCTGTGCGCGGAGGATGTCGGCCACCTCCACAATGGGCCGGGTCATTTTTGTCTCGGGCGATGGTAGAACCGGTTGGTCTCCGACACGCCGGAGACGGACAGATGCTCCAACGGATTTATCGTAGTCTCCAAATGGCGCCGCGATAAATGCAGGTAGATGCTGGTGGCTTCTAGATCCGCGTGTCCAAGCAGGATCTGAATGGTCGGCAAGTCAGCACCGTTCTCCAGAAGGTGCGTAGCGAAACTGTGACGAAGCATATGGGGTGCAACGCGTTTCTTGAGACCGGCGTGGCGGGCGGCCTCAGCGCAGGCATACCAGACGGCCTTGTCGGTGAGGTGCTGGTCACCGCGCTTTTCGATCCCACGGGGAAACAGCCAGGTCTTTGGCTTTTTCCAGCGCCAGTACTCGCGAAGCGTCTCCAGCAACTTTGGACACATCGGTACGTCGCGATCTTTGCCACCCTTGCCTTGCCGAATGTGAACGATCATGCGCTTGCTGTCTATGTCTTCCACGCGCAGCCTGACTAGTTCACTGCGTCGAATGCCGGTCGAGTAAAGCAGCATCAGAATGGCGCGCGCCTGGAGATTGCTGGCGGCATCAATCAACTGGGCTACTTCCTCTGGACTCAAGATCCTCGGAACGCGGTGATGAGTGTACTTCGGGTAGGGAATGGAGTCGGGTGGAAACCGGCGCTTCAGCGTGCGTACGAAAAAGAACCGCAGAGCAGCAACCTGCGCGACCACTGTGTCTGGCTGCAGCTTCTTTTTGTGAAGCAGGTGGGCTTGGTACTCGCGAATATGGTCTGGACCAAGTTGATCGGGTGGCTTGCCGAAAAATCGTGCGAACCGCTCGACAGCGCCAATATAAGCGCGTATAGTTGCTTGAGAGAAGTTACGTCGCTGGAGTTCCTCCAGCATTACCTTGCGAAGATGGGTCACAGGGACCTCCTTGTGACCCACACAATACTCCTCGCTTCAGCCGACTGCCTCTACCCTTATCCACGCGTAGCGTCCGCCGCGCCAGTGGCTTCGTTCAAGTCGCCGTATCGTACATCTGCCACTACGGCGCCGCAGCTCGGAGCGAACGCGCCACTCTGAGAAAGCCACTGCTGAGCGCCCTCACGGGGATCGGGAACGAGAAACGCGCTTGTGACAGTGTACGGATTGGCACATGGCCGCGTTAGTTAGCCGTCGTTCGGACCGGCACAAAGGAGCGTCGCGCGTTTTTGTCCACTTGAGCGTCGTCGTGGAGCTGCCGGTGGTGTTGTTCGTAGGCGGCCGAGTCTTCGGAGGGGAGAACGGCGGTGCGGGCCGTTAGTCCGTGAGTGAGTGCGTTGAGCGCCGAACGCTGCTTGCCGGCATCGGATCGAGGGCCGGTGGAATGTTGCGCGTTCGCGCGATTGCGGATGGAGACGCACTGGGGTTGGGTGGATGCAGTTGGAGTCATTGAGATGTCACCTGGCATTGGAATAGCACGGGGGTGGGACGGATGATGGGGTGGATCTGGGAGGTTGTTGAGGGGGAAGCGAAGATTGGGGGTGTTGAGCGGGTGACTCGCCGATGGCGGAGCAGAGGGTAGTTGGGGGTTAGAGCTTGCGTTAGGGGGTGCTGGCCGACATATCGGGAGTAGCCCTCTCGCAGAATCCATAAGTAGATGGATGCACAGGAGTTACAGCGAGTCTCAGCGGGTTTGGCCGGCCCGCTCGATTTGAGAAGCTCTATTATCCAATTGACTCCGGCGATCCTTACGACTTGCGCTCCGTGGACGGACACGTCAACGCCGAAACGCGCCCGCTCACGGACAACAGTACGTAGCTTCCAGCGGACTTCTTCTCGCCGTCCGCTCTACTCCGAGGAAAGATTTCGCAGCCGATTTGCCAGCTCCTGGCTGCGCGCCAGGTCGCCAATCTGGCGATGCACGGCTAGGTCGGCTTCCAAGAGCGCCACACTTTCCGGCGCCAGTATCAGCGCGCGATCATACTCCTCGGCCACCTTGTATATCAGGTTTGCGGCGCGCCAAGTCGCGGCGCGGCTCAACGCCCGCACCAGAGGATCCAGCGCTGCTTGGTCCCAACGGGCCAGCTCTACCTGGACCTGCGCTTCTTCGACCGAGGAAACAACCGAAAACGAAGTCTTCGGCGCGCCCTGCAGATCGGAAGAAATTGTGACGGAGTACCGCTGGCGCGCTGATTGGCTCCGCTCTCGCAGTAAGAGCCCCGCCACCTCGGATTCCTGCTGAGGACTGAGGCCGCCCTGGGCGGAATCAACCGCCTCGACGGACCACAATCGCGTGTCGTCGGCCCGCGAGATAGTCACGGAAAAGGGTTCCGCGGCATGCGGCGGGTTCCAGCGCAGATGGAAGTCCTGCGCCCGAATCGAGGAATCCGCAGCCGGAGACCAGAGCAGCGGCGCCACCTCGCGCGAACCTGCCGAAATTCCTATTTTGAGAACTCCCGCTCCAGCAACAATTTCCTCGTCGGTGCGCCCGTGAGGCAAACGAAATGACTTGTCCTTGGCGAGCAGCAAGTAAGTAACTCCAGGCGCTGCTGGCTCTGGGCACTTAAACCAACAGATGGTGAGCATCTTGAGTGAACGCAGCACGATCGTCACCACGCCGTCCTGGGAGCCATGCAACAGATCGCCCTCATACAGGGCGCGCAGCCGGGCGTGGCTCGAGAGGCTGATCCGGGTCTTGTCTGCGGCCGAAGTAAGAGAAACTGAGCCTGACAGGGAGTAGATCAGCCCCGTTGGTGCGGGCTCCTGTGCGATCGCCCCTGCGGCACTCAGTCCGATCGCCAGCATCCACAACGCCAGGTGCTTCATGTTTTCCTCCAGAGGAGCCGCGGGCTCTTTTGCACCACTTCCCACACGCTATGGCAAACCGCCTCGAACGGCTTGTGGATCAACAGCACTAATGCGACCACAACAAAATCTGTCCAGTAAATGCTAGTGTGTTCCACGAGGAAACCCCCTAACACCACCACGACAACTGCCAACACAGCCGGCACCATAACCTCCAGCCACGTCCGCACCTTGTCGTGGAAAAACGAACCCACCATGTGATCCAACCACCTATCGATGACAAATATGGCTAGAGCAAGGAGGAAGTCGATCGGATATCTTACCCATTCGCTCAATTCGTACAGCGGCGCCTCCATCAGGGTGTACACCGCCGCCGCGTGGATGTAGATTCCCGGAATCGGTTCGTCGGAAGCGGCCGTGGTGAAGGCGTCGGGGGCCTCGCCCGGTGTAGCGCGGCCGATCAGCACGATTTTGTTGCACAGAGCCCTACGATGGCTGCCAATATCCTCCGCCTTGATGCGGAAACCCTCATCCGGCTTCAAACCCTCATCCAGCTTCATCAACTTCTGCAGCAAGCCAAAGTTGATCGGGAAGGTATCCGCCTCGACCTTCACGTGTCCCTTCTCGTATTGGGTTGGCTTATGTGCACAGAGCCAGCAGCGGATCCGCTTCATCTGTGCACAGAGCCAGCAGGGGGTCCGCTTCACCTGAAGGTCGGTGGCTTCCCTCTTGGCAATCTTAAACAAGTTGTAGCTGAGCGAGTCCGCCTTCACGGTCTGGTTGTTCACTTTAAAGCTGACCTGCCGGAACATGCGGCCGGTCGGCGCCGATTTGTGATCTTCATCTTCATATGGAACAATAATCGAGGTACCCAGACATTTAAAGCGCGGATCTCCGAGCCATCTATCCGGCCCCAGGGCGAGCGTCGAGTATATGCCCACGCGCACCGGAATTAGTCCTCCACGCGGACCTTTGAGATTCAGACAGTGATCCAGGAATTTACTGTCCTCGCCGGAGACTATTCCATCCGGCGACGGATCGAAAATGACGTCGACCCCGATGGCGGTGGGACCGGCCGAAGCCACTTGATCGAGATACTTCGTAAGCTTGCAGCGATTCGTGACAACCATTGCTCCGGTCGCCGACGCGGGTGACGAAGGCGCCATCGAAGAAATATCGACGATGCTCACCGGATTGCCTCGCCAACCGCTGGAGTCGCTCAGCCGCACTTGCAGCAGGCGTGCGCCCATCTGTTTCAACTGCTGCCCGAAGACGGTCGGTTCCAAGGCACCGTTGGCCACAAACAGCAGCACAGCCACAGCCAGGCTGAAGACGAGCTCCCAGAACGGCCGCTTTTTCTCGGGCAAAAGCGGACCCATGGGCTGGGCGGCCTCGGGACTGGCGGCCCGAAGCTCCGCGTGGGGTGGATGCGCCGATGCCCTCTTTTTGGGGGCAGTTTTTTTGCCTCGCTTGGTCACGGCGTTTGCCTCGCACTCTTGGAAATCACTGGTTCACTGGCTCTGGGATGCCGAGCACGATGCCGCTGGCTTCGTCGCTGAACTCGAAGGTCGGATTCTGGCTTTCACTCAAATCGGCCCGAACGCGCGAAGCGACGCGCGCGCTGACATCGGAAAAAATATGGCTCAGGCTCTCCTCTCCATGCGTCTCGCGCAGCACCTCCAGCAGGTAGTGGGTAAAGTAGCCGTTGCCTTGTTTACCCCCGCCGTGCATCTCCCAGGAGCGCTCGCTGGAGCGGCTCGCTGTCAGCACGGCGCGACCGCGGCCCAGCTTCAGGTTGTCAAAGGCCAGGCTGAACGGCGCCGTCTCGGCATTCTCGGCGGGCCCGGCTGCGCCGCCGATCAATGCGTCGCCGCTGAAGCAGGTGTCCAGAATCAACACCACGCTCCTCGCTTGGAAGTCCCTGTTCACCACCTGCACCAGGTCGATCATCTGCAGCGAAGTCGAGTAGAGCGTGGCGGGGTTGTCCAGGTCCGTGTCGTTAGCCACGATGTAGCTGACGCCGTTCGGGTCCATCTCGCGAGCCGAGCCGTGGCTGGCGATGTAGATCACCACCAGGTCATCCGGTTTGGCATGCAGCCTTATCTTGCCTAACTGCTCGCGCAACCCCTTGATGGTCGCGTCGCGGTTGGCGAGATAGAAAACATGCTTGGGATCGAAACGACCGCCCTGCGGATCTCTCAGGAAATCTGCAAAATCCTTCGAGTCCTTGACCGCGTAATCCAGCTTCTCCGCCCTGGTGTCGGCAAATTCGTCAATGCCCACAACCAGCGCCCACTTGCGGCCAACCGGGCTTAAGGCCAGCGCCGTCGCCAACATCGGCGGGGAAGCGGCCGGGGCGCGTTGTGGAACCGGCGGCATAGTGAACGGGTCGAATTCCAGCTTCGGGTCCCAGCGGCCGTCCTCTTTGAACCGCTCCAGCTTCTCCCGGGCATACTGAGCATCCTTGTCCTGACCCAGCTTTTCCGACACCACCGCCAAGTAGTACCAGAGTTCCGGAAACTCCTTGCACACGCGCGTTCCTCTCTCAAGCGTGGACTGCATCACCTGCAAGCGTTCGTTTCCCTGCTTGGTAGAGGCACTCAGCCGAGGCGTGATCTGCTCCTTGACCCGGTTCAAAGCTTGAAGCGCGCCGCGACAGCCGTCGGCCTGTGCCACGGATGCCTGCGGAGTCAACAGCAACAACGAGATTGCAGAAAGCAGCCAGCGTACCATGTGCTCTTCCTATTTATGTGCCGGTGCAACAGCCAGTCGCGCTCGCAGGGCCTTCTGAAGGGCGGCCGCGTTCTGCTTGCAGGTGTCGTTCAGCCGCAACGAGTCCTTAGCAAAGTTGAATTTGTACCCAGTCGCCTTGGCATCGGCCAGGAAATCTGGCGAATCAATGTACTCCTTCATGCTTTCAAAGGCCAAGCCCTTGCTGCAGAACTCCAGCACCTGCTCGAGCGGGGTCTGTGCAGAACCTGCGGCTCGGATGTCTTTGTCTCCGGCGGCTCGGGCAGCCGCAGCCGCGGCTACCGCCCTGGCGTTTTCCGCCTTGTAGCGCTCGATTTTGGCATAAATTGCGAGCGCCTCCTCGGTGCGCGCATCACCGGCGCGGAATTCCTTCTCTTTCGGATTGGCAGTCACAATCTGCTTGTAGAGGGTGCCCGATTCATCCAGGTATTGCTGTGCGCGCTTAAACTCCGCCTCCGCCTGTGCTGGGGAGATATCGCTGCGCTTGCCCAACTCGCGCTCATTGGCCTCGCGGGTCAATTCGTAGGCCTGCGCCTCCTTGGCAATTGCGATCAAGTAGAGCCGATAGGTGTCATCGTTGCCCTTGGGCAGCTTGTCGGCCTTTCCAGCCTGCTCTTCCATTGTCCCCCAGCGCGCGGTCAGGGCCATGGCCGAAATTGGCTCCAGTTTGCCGCCCGGCAATGGCGCCTCAAACGGCTCATCGAGTGGCGCAATGCGTCGGGCCATCTCATCCACAATGCCGCTGACCAACTGATCGCGCGTCTCGTCTTCGCTGGACTCGGCAGCCGACCTCTTTCTGTTCAGGTGCAGCGAGAAAGTGGCTCCTTGGTTCGGATCGTGACCGGCAGTGGTCACCAGGTTCTCCGAGTCCAGAGCAATGTTCGAGGCTTCATCGAGGGCCTGGTACGCCACCTCGATCTTGCCTCCATAGCTTGTCGTCTGGTACTGCCCGGTACCAGAGGTCCACTTCTCAATATGGAAGTTGGTAACCGAGAAGCGGAGTATCGTCTGGGGCGAGGTCTCGTTCAGAATGAATCGCGGATCCTTCTGGATCAGGGTAACTAACTTTGTCTTCAGAAGAGAACGTAGCATCTCGCCATCTTTCTGGATGGCGTCGGCCGTCGCTTCCACACGAATTCGCTTTCCCTTCAGGTTAACCGTGGGAGGAAGAAGCCGGTTAATGGTGACCGACTTTTTCTGGATCAGTCCAAAGCCTTGTGGGTTTGCTGGTAAGGAAAAACAAAGCAACAGAACTGACAGAAACTTCAGAACCTGAATCTTCATGACTCGCTCGATCTCCTTCGCTTCCCTTAATCACTTCGGTTTACAACTTCAACCTGCGCAACAAGCAAATCGTTCCAAACTATACTTGCGAGCGGGTTATCAGGCAACCTATGATTAGATTACCCGCGAATTGAACGAAGTATAGTTTATTCCGCCCGAAACACAAGGGGGACTCCGCTTTTTCCCTATCGGGCCTCCCACACCCCCCCCCCGGCGGTGCCACATAGGAGCTTCAGCAACTGACGTCTTTGCGAAACGACCAACGCGTAGTGCCCGACGAAACGCGCAGCGTGTCCCGACGAAACGCGCAGCGCGTTACTATCACCTGTATTTGCTCAAATTGGCCACGGATGACCTGTCCCGGGCGAGCAGGGGGTTGCTGATCAATATCCGTAGCCGTCCATCGTTCTCGGTCATTCTCTGGATTCAAATCTCACGGGATCTGAACGTTGGCTGCTCCGAGGTCCTCGTCCATAAACTTCCGAGTATACCACTTAATTGGTTCATTGGTCGAAATCTGCAGACTGGCTGCGTCGAGATCGCTAAGTCGTTGCCTCCCCGGCATCCCATATGAACTCGTAAGGGGCTTTCTAAACGCTCAATCAGCATGGAGTTGGGCGATAGGTGAATTCAGATGGTAGACAATTGCCGCCCGAGACGGGCTGGCGGTTTTGAGTTGTCTGAGTCAGCGGGTTTCTGGCCGACGAGTGACGAGCAGAAAACTGAGGTCCACTTGTTGTCTCCGGATCGGTCCCCGCAAACGCTATGACTCTATCTGGAGTGACCCGGCGCGGGACTGTTGGGGAGTGGCGGAATCTTGAGCGCCGGGTCACTTCGGATAGAGACGTTTGAAGGAAGCCGCTCGCGTTTAGGGCAGACGCGGGCCATTTATTGGAATTTGAATCGATATTCCACTGGACGTAACCAACTACTGGGCTCTATTGTGAGCATCCAAATGTGGAGCATCGTCCAAAGAGATTACTCCTTCTACATCGCGAACGCAAACGGGTCGAAGAGAATGCCTCGGGCAACAACTACGCGTAGCGTCCGCCGCGCGGGCGGCTTCGTTCAAACGCGCTTGTGACAGTGTATGGATTGCCACATGGCCGCGTTAGTTAGCCGTCGTTCGGACCGGCACAAAGGAGCGTCGCGCGTTTTTGTCCACTTGAGCGTCCGGAACGCCGTGCGTGGAAGTGTTGTGTACGTTAACTTGATGGCATCCTGCCCACACCAAACTGATCCAATACCGGTTAGGGAGCGGCGGGCAGCTTCGGACGGCGGAAACAATAGCGGCCCAGCGTCTCCAGCATTCCGCCGATCTTGAAGTTGATAAGATGCCGCGCCCAGAACAATTCCCTCTTATCACAAACCGTGGATTCACTAAATCTCGATATCTCGCCTTGAAGGCTAGCTTCGCCTTGCCCGGCCGCTAGCCGCGCCCGTAGCTGCCGAGCGTCTTGAATACGCCGCGCCACTGTCTTGCCCCGGCGATTCGAAATCCGCTTATGTTTGAGTTTGGCCTGATTCAGCTTTTCGGCGGCATCGTAGGTAGCATCCACCAGTTCGGCGCGCGTCATCCACTCTGTTTCGTAGCTGAGGATACGTTCCCAGCTTGGTTCGACTAACAGCCGCCGGTGATCCTCCAGGGAACGGGCGAACATTCGATAGCCGAATTGCTCCGGCGCCTCGAATATACGGCTGCCTGGGTCAAGGAACGGTCCCATTGGGGAGATAAAGCAGGAGAGCCTCCGGTCGCTGATCTCAAACAAGCGTTCACAATAGGCAGCCGTGTCTTGCACGGATTGGTAGGTCTGCTGCGGCATGCCGATCATAAAGAAGACGTCGATGCGTGTGCAGCGCAACCGCAAGGCTTCCAGGATCGCCTCTTCCAACTGTTCATTATTGTAGGGCGCTTCTCCCTCTTGCGCCCCGCGGACCTTCTGGTCGTGGCTTTCAGGGCTAAGCTCCAGGCTCCAGTTGCGGACGGATGCATCGATGCGGCGAAGAAAATCGATAGTTGGCAAATCAAAGAACTCGAACACGATTTGATTTTCGACATCCGCCACTTTTAGCTTCTGGAGTACCGCTTCGGCATGCTCGGTGCCCGCCTGAAGCAAGTCGCCGACCAGAAAAATCGGGCCGCGCATCAGCCGCGAGTGCGCTACGATGTTGGCTACCAGGCTGTCAGGGCCGCGAAAAGCGGGCACAATTCTTTTGGTCAGGTGCCCGCAAGTGGTAATCGAGCTGCCGCAAGTTGCGCAATTGTGCGCGCAGCCTTTTACAGTGAAAACGGCCGTGATCGGATTCTTAAGCCACCCGACAAAGGGCACCACGCTCCCCAGGTCCCGATAGCGCAGCACCATCTCCACCATCAGGTCCACGCGCAGGTCCACGTAGTCGAGCGAGGGCGGCAGAAACGTCATCGGATTCACTCTTGGCAATCCGCCTTGCTTCCACGTCAGGTTGGGAATCTTGTCCAGCGGCTCATGATTCTTCAGCGCCAGCAGAAGCTGATGCAGTGGAATCTCGGTGCTGTCGCCGCGCAGCACATAATCCACCTGTTTGTAGGTGATGAGCTCCTGATGGAAGTAAGTGGAGGAAAGTCCGCCCATGATGACGGGGACGTCGGGGTGGATTTCCTTCACCAACTTGGCCACCTCTAACGCGCCGTGCGCATGCGGGAGCCAATGCAGGTCGATGCCCACCGCGCTGGGATGCACCGATGCGAGGAAATCGCGGACCGCAAACTTCCGGTCCTTCATCATCCGCACTGCCAGGTTCACGATGCGCACTCGCATCCCTTGTGCCTGCAGGTAGCTCAGAATCGTGAGGAACCCGAGCGGATACATCTCGAATACGGTGGAGGAAGGAATCACATCGCTGATGGGTCCATAGAAAATGGACTTCTCTCGGAAGTCGAAAACGCTGGGAGCGTGCAGGAGTAACAGGTCGAGCGGTTTGTCTCGCGCCATTAGTAAACGCTATTTCCGGGCTCGTGCTAGGATCTCCTTAATAATAGCTGTCTTGGCATCGGCGTAGTGCTGGACATCCTTCCACTCCTGCTGAGCCAGTGCCAACTTGGTGCATGCGTACAGATCGCGATCGGCGGCATTCTTACGCAACCAGTCCCGGAACATCAGCATGCGATCGATCTCCGGGCACCCGGTCGAGAGCACGTGTAAATTAATCTCCGTGTCCGGCCCCTTGAACATTCGATGCTCGAACCAGTTTGGTTCCCGGATGCGCAGCAAATAGCCGGCGGTCTCGAGGACCGGAACGTACGCGTCTTCATCTGACGAGTCGGTTACCACCAGGAGCACGTCAATGATGGGTTTGGCGGCAAGGCCCGCGACCGACGTCGATCCGGTATGCTCAATTCGCAACGCCCGTGGCCCGAGAGCGGCTCGGATCCTGTCAGCCTCACGCTTAAATAGTTCCGGCCACTGCGGATCGTAGTCCACAATCAGAATTCGACCGGACAACGGCTTCAACTCTCCGATTGTGTAGGCACGGATCTGCTCTTCGGTGTCTTTCGACATGGTTACCCTGATCTAATTCTAAGAGGAAGGGCTGTAGGGCAGGATGCCATCCTGCGGCAGGTTGTTAACCCGCCCTTGACAAGCCAGAGGCTTGTCCTACGTAGGGCAAGTCTCCGACTTGCCAAACTCCTGCAGGGGGTTGTTAACCCGCACTCTAAAGCAACGACGAAACAAACGCGCACACTCGGCCGGCCGCATCGGTGTTGTGCGAGACCCGCACCCATGCTACCCGAGCGCGCTCGCCTTTGGCGCAGAAGAATCCCACGCCCCCGGATTTGGTTCGGCTGTCGGACCAGGAATCGATGAGCTGTCCCTCAATGAAGAGGGTGAAGGAATCGCCACGGACCTGGAGGTGGAGGTGATACAGCGTGTCCTTTTGAAACGTACCAGGACAATGGACACGGACTCGCGCCGATTCCTTCTCCCCAATCACCGCGTACCTTTCCACCACCAGCGGAGGCATGGGACCCTTGCCGTCCACGATGAGCTTCGCCACTTGATAGGAACGGGTCCCAGATGCCCGGAACACCAGGCCCAACCCCTTGCTGACCACCTGTGCCACAGAATCCACATCGTAGTCAGTCAAATGCAGGGAGGGAGTAAGGACGGCGATCTTACCCGGAATGGCCAATCCGCCGTTATCGTAGGACCAAGTAGCCAGATTTTCAACGCTTTCCCAGGAATCAAGGCCGCTCTGGAAGTCGTCAAAGATGTCCAGTTCCGCTCGTTGGCGGATATCCTTCTTGAAGGTATCCCAGGCATCCGGCTTGTGACGGGATGGCTTTAGGACTACCGCACCTGCTATCGCCGTCAAGGCCAATAGAATCCCGAGGGCGAAAAGCTGCCTTCGAAGATTGAAGCGATTCGGCAGAAGGTATGTCCAAAATCTCATCGTGCGTGAGGCCGCCGGATAGGCTGGCTCACCTTAAAGTATGGGCCGGACAGCCAGAGGAGTAAATGCAGGGTTCAGCGTGGTATCCGAGGAATTGAACCCCAGTACCCTTAGAACCCGATTGGCTAGGGGCCGGTTGGGTAACAGGTTGGGTGACTGGCTGGGAGCCTCACGCACCCGCAGATCGAATCATGGTGGGCTCCAGGCCATCCCACCCATCGCCGGGAGCGGCTTGCAGTTTACGGCTCATAGTCCGGAATTGGTACTGCGTAAATGATAGAGCGAAGCCGGACTCCAGGCAACGCACTACTTTTCCAATCGCTACCAACTGCAGAGGAACCTGGCCGTCCAACAGCGAAGGCCACTCGATATTGAGCTCAATTTTTGCACCCAGTTCCGTCCGCTGGTCTGCGGCGATTAGTAGCCCGCCACTGCTCATGTTCATGGTCCGTCCTACACCAGATATCCGATTTGATCGTCCGACCGTACGGTATTTTACACTGAGGGATACGGGATAGCGTATCTTCGACCGACGTTCCAACGGAGTCGTTCTGTTCATTGCTTGCACCGAAGCCTCCTTAGGGCGCGGTACAGGGAAGGGCACGTTAGTGACCATAGTTTCTGAGTAGGCTTGCCTCACTCAAGCTACTGAAAAAACAGAATTAAGACCTGTTGATCGAGCGCTGATCAGCTGCGAGTCTCGCTGCGGAGAGAATCGATTGATTATAGCATTAACCTTTCGGTTAGTACTTTAGTTTTGGTAAACTCACTGTGAAGGACAGTACCGCCATGCATAGAGTACTCCTGCTTACTTTAGTAGCCCTGACGGCTTTCGCTGCCGAGAATTCGTGGGACAAGGTTCGCGAACTTAAGACTGGAACCGAGCTCCGGATTATAAAGAAGGGCGCGAGGCAACCCCTCATCGGCACGATGGATGAAGCCAACGACGAGCGGCTCATAGTGGTGATCAAGAACGAGGAGATAGCGATACAGAAGGATGATATCGACCGGATCGACTTCCGGCCGGCCACGAAGTCGCGTGTCGCCAAGGAGACCCGCACCACGCAGTCCGATACGACGCAAACCACGCCAGTGGGACCGCAGCCTAAAGGAAGCCAGTCCGGCCCGTCTAGTTCTACGACCACTAGCTTTAGCGGAGCACCGAAGCCGGATTTCGAAACTATCTACCGGCGGACGGCGAAGTAGCCAGCTACGCGTTCTTGACTTCTTTCTCTACCATCTCCGCGAAGAAATCAATATCACGAACCGTGCTGTAAATGTGCGGCGTGATCCGCAGACCCGTGTACTCTTCGTGCGGCACATGCGCGGTGAGAATGCTGTACTTATTCCACAGTGAGCCGTACATCTTGCCGGCATCCACTCCGTTGAAGCTCAGGAAACCGATTCCACAGGATTGCTCCGGATCCTGGCTGTGCAGGATCTTGCACTTTGGATTCTGCGCCAGCCGGTTCGCCCAGCGATCGCGAAGATAGCGCAGCCGCGCCGCTTTGCGGTGGATGCCGATATTCTCGTTGAAGATCAATGCGTCGCTGATGGCGTTGTGATTGGCCGCCGGATGCGTTCCGATCTCCTCGAACTTGCGGATATCGTCCACCTGCGTGTCTGACGACGCCATCATCGACCAAGTATTCGCTATGCGTGATTTGCGGACGTACAAGAAGCCGGTGCCGATGGGAGCGCAGGTCCATTTGTGCAGGCTGGTGCCATAGTAATCGCAATCCAGGTCCGAGATCTTGAACGGAAAATGATTGAAAGCGTGCGCGCCATCCACGATCACCGGAATTCCACGAGCGTGCGCCATCTGGCAAATGCGCTTCACCGGAAAAATTTGTCCGGTGCGGTTGGTGATGTGGCACACCAGGATCAGCTTGGTCTTGGGTGTGACGGCGTTCTCAAACCGCTGGTAAAGATCGTCCATGCTGGGCGGCGGCACGGGGAACGAGATGGTCTTCAACACGATGCCTTCGCGGCGCTCGCGCTGGCGGAACGTGGTCAGCATGCGAGGATAATCCTGATTGGTGGTCAGCACCTCGTCTCCGGCTTTTAGATCGATTCCGTATTGCGCGTTCTCCAGCGACTCGCTGGCGTTGCGCGTGATGGCAATTTCCTCCGGGTCGCAGCCGGCTGTCTCGGCGATTCTGCGGCGCACGGTCTCCACTTGCCGCTCCAAGACGTTGATCATGGTATGCACTGGCCCCATGTCGCTATATTCCAGATAGCGGCGTAGCGCGTCTTGCACTACGCGCGGCGCCGGGCTGACATACCCGTTGTTGAGATTGATGATGTTGCGGTCAATCGAAAAGGCGTTGCGGATCTCGCCCCAGTAGTCTTCGTCGCTAGCGACTTCCTGCGGGCTCTTATCGCTGATGGAGCGGGTGGCTGCCGCAGCCCGTTCCACGGCGTTGTTTTGGAATGCCACCAAAGCGCTACCGGCTGCCAGTTGGAAAAAGTTTCTGCGATCCATGAATCAAGCCTCCCGGCCGGGAGTCTAGCACATTCGGGCGCCCGCTGGCGCTAATCTTACAGAGAGGCAAAAACCATGAATCGACGAACAGCAATCCGATCGCTGGTGGCTGGAAGCGCGGCGGCGGTGGCTCGCGAGGCAAGGGCCGACGTAACGGCCATGGAGGTATTTCTCAGTCGATGGGACAAGGCCAAGGCGTTCACGCTGCAGGTGGCCGATGCCATGCCTGCGGATGGCTACGCGTTCAATCCTAAATCGGAACTGCGAGAGTACGGAAAGCTGATGCAACACATCGCCGCCAATAACGCATTCTACATCTCGCGATTCAAGGGCGGTCTTCCGGATTCCATGAAGCCGCCGGAGCAATCCGATAAAGAGACCACGTTGAAGTATATGACAGCGAGTTTTGACTACTGTGCTGGCGTCTTGAAAGGCCTTACTGAAAAGGATCTGGCGCAGTCGTATCCGGGCCGGCCGAATCAACCGCCGCAGTCTGGTTGGGATTGGGTACTACACGCCTTCATCCACACCGCACATCATCGCGGGTATGCGGAGGTTTATCTGAGAGAGAAAGGCATAACGCCGCCGCGGTATTCGGTGTGACGTTTCCGAACCACGACCGGAAGAGCAAAGCACCGACTCCCTCAGAATCTGT
>PMOK01000318.1 GCA_003162425.1 Bryobacterales bacterium
ATTTCTATTTTGCCTTGACAGGGACACAGATTTAGCGCACTACCAAATCGTTCGGGTCTTACTGGGTGGCAGCCGGTTTCGGCATGGTGATGGTCACGGTGACTTCAATCGTGATGGGATCGGCCCGCCAAGCCGAGACGATGACCGTGGTGTGGTGGACGCCAGGGCCTAGCTTGAGTGGAATGGCCGTCACGGTAGCGCGATCACCTATGAACGCCGAGCCTGCCTCAGGCGTGGTCCCTTCCGCTTGGCGCATCGTGATCCAGGAACTATCGGGCGTCGATAATGCATAAGCGAGCCCCGGCCAAGTGCTGGATATGAGCACGGTCTGACCCACTGGCTGGCGGTCAGGCGAAACCGTAAACTCGATTCGATCTGGAATTGCCCGCAGTATCGGACGCCCGGTTACGAGCAGCTCAAATGCCCGACTGGTGGATGCGCACATATTGCGGGCGCCAATCCAAAATCGAAAGATGCCCATTTCCATTGGAACGCCGGCGAGTCCTGCTTCAGTGATGCGCAATCCACGTGGCAAGGATCCGGCAGCCAGAAACAGGCCAACGTTCCCGCTGGGACAATGGCCGTCTACGCTGGTGCGAATGTCGGCGCTATACACCAGGCCTTGGATGGCGCGCGGAAGGTCCACGGACTCGATCTCGATTACGCCCGCAGCCAACATCGGCTTCGAAAGTAATGCAATCCAAATCAACAGCGGGGAGAGGCGGCGGATTGGTTTCGTGGAAAGAGGCATCTCAATACGTGGCGTTCGGCACAAAGGTCCCCGGCGAAAGGACGGTTTCGTAGACCATGCCGAGATGTGGAATCAGGGGGCTGCGTGCTCGCGTTGCGGCTCCAACACCAGTTTTCCCTTTGTAGAGTCCCCACAAGACCGACGTAGAGCGATAGTAAGGCGCGTGCGCGGAAATGGCGAGATCGGCGGACTTTGGCCTGAACAACATTATTCTGGGTCTCCCATCCGGCGTGGGGCTCCCATCCGAAGTCGGCGCTGCGATAGCCGGCATAGCTAGTGGCTCGCCATCGCCCCCGGTGGCGACGGCTCCGGGCGAGTTCAACATGACGCGAATGATTCGCTCGTTGATGCCTTGTTTGGCCAGACTGGTTAGCCCGGTTACGCCGGTGTCGAACTGCGTCCTGCTATTCAAGATGAGTTCGATCAGGAAATCTTCGTTGAACCCGGCCGCGGCCAGAGTAACGATAGCCCGATTCGTCAGCACTTCGCGCGTTTGAACGATGGATTGTGCACTGGCCGAAGCTCCCAGTGCTAACAGGGCGATTGCAAGGAATCCTTTGTGTAATTGCATCGAGCAAGCCTCACACTCCATATCGGCCGGAAGGCGCTGGGAACGGATAATTCCTGCTTAGCATCCCCTAAAATTAACCTTCCTGGCTGCGGTCGAAAGGACCAGCCAGCCCGTGCAGGCCACGTGCCCTCAACCCATGAGAGAGGGCTAAGGCGATTAAGGCCAGAACCTTAGGGCAACACTCGATACTTGCTCGGACCCTTCCAGCCGTTTGTTTGTTTTGAGCCACAGGTGTCTGTATGTGGCAAAAGGAAAGCAAAAGGTTATCGCAATGAAGAGAAACATGGTTCCCTTGCTTGGGATTGCATTCGTGGCCGCCATCGTTGCAACCGGAGTAGTCTACGGACTGTTCGGCGGCCGGCTGCGGGCCAAGGCGCCGGAGCTCATGGGGCAATCCATCGTGGTGGCGGCTAGAGATCTTGACCGCGGATCAGTGATCAAGGCGGATGATCTCCAGGTGTCCCAAGTGAAGGGAGCGCTGAAAGGTTCCTATTCAAAGGTGGATGACGCGGTGGGAGCGACGCTGTTAGAGGCAGTGCAAAAGAACGAACCATTGCTCGAGGGCCGCGTTGCGTCGCTCGATCCAAAAGGGACGGGAGCGGGCGGAGTAGCCGCGGGGATGCGTGCGGTTTCGATTCGAGTGGCTGAGTCCTCCGGTGTGATGGGCCTGCTGCACGCGGGCTCACGAGTGGATCTGCAGGCCGCGTCGGAAAGAAATGGACCCACGGAACTGCGCACCATTCTTCAGAACGTGGAGGTACTGCGCGTCAATCCGCAACTCGAACCAGCCGCCAATAGCCATTTTCCGGTCCCGGTTGCCACCATGCTGGTGCCGGCGCAGTATGCTGATATCGTCGCTCTGGCGGACACCGGGGCACGCCTCCGCATCACGCTCAGAAATCCGCTGGATGAAGCCACGGCGCCGCGGCATGCGCTTGGATTGGCCTCGGTGTTCAACAGCGTCGCGGTTTCCGAGCCGCAGCGGGCGCAACGGGCACAGACAGAGGCGCCTGCCAACGTTCCGGTAGACCACGCCATGGAATTAAACGTTCAAGTGCTCGGAGCCAGCGCCGCTGCACTCGGCCAACTGGATTCGAAACTGGCTGCACCCTCCGTGCATGACTCGATGCGCGTGGCAGCGTTCCGTACCGATACCAATGCGGACGAACTTGTAAGAAAACTGGAACAGACTAAGGAGCTGGAGGTGGTCTCGTCCTCATCGCTGACCGCGAGCTTAGGCCGGCCGGTGAGCGTACGGGCCGCCGCAGCGCCTTACCGCCTTCGCGTCCAGTTCTCGCCGGCAGCCGGCGCGCTTGGAAAGGTCAGCCTTCGCGTACAACCGGAGGTGAGCGTCCGGAACGGCCCAGGTGTCGAGACGCGCCGCTACGACGCTGATTTGCCGGATGGCTCCAGCTTCCTGGTAAGAGGGCTGTTGCAGGATGCAGACAATGCCGAAATTCTGGCCCGACTCTTTCCAGGACATTCCTGGAGTGGGCGCGAACTGGTAATCTACGTAACCGCGCGGTCCCATGGCCAAGCTCCATCGTCCGCGGTTGCGCAAACCGGCCGGGGGCAGTAGGTGGCGCTGACTGCAATCTTGGTGTTCCTGACCACCTTTCTCGCGGCTGGCTTAGCCGTTTTGATTGGCTGGTTCGCGCTGCAGCGCATGGGCGCCGAGGCGTTGGCCGAGGATGTCTCCGAGCACTTGCTGGATGAAAGCCCCCGCGTGCTGAAGGATGAATCGCTCAGCTCCATATCGATCTGGGCAAAGCTGCTGGAGCGGTCGGACTTGATACATATCATGCGGCGGCATTTGCAGCAGGCGGATTTGAGCTGGTCGGTGGGACGAGTCACAATGTTGATGCTGCTGGCGGGGAGCATAGCGCTCGCCATCGCAATGCGGGAGGACCGGATTCCCGGAATTGTCGCAGTGGTGATCGCGGTACTGGTTGGATCGCTGCCCTACTTGTACATTGTGCGCCGCAGGGCGAAACGCTTCCGCCGCTTCGAAGAAAACTTTCCCGATGCGCTCGATTCTCTGGCGCGCGCCTTGCGCGCCGGTCATCCATTCGCGGCCGGTATGGACATCGTCGCGCAGGAATGCGAGGCGCCGGTGTCCATCGAGCTTCGTAAGGCTGCGGCCGAGGCAAATCTGGGTTCGTCGTGGGACACGGCGCTGGCCAACTTGTCCGATCGCATACCGCTGCTCGAGGTCAACATGTTCGCCGCAGCCGTCCAAATGCAGACTCGCACCGGCGGCAAGTTGAATGAGGTGTTGGCCAAACTGGCGGAGAATATGCGCGAAGCCACTTCACTCCGAGGCGAGGTGCGCGCTCTGGCGGCGTATGGGAAAATGACCGGCGCGGTGCTTACCGTTCTGCCGCTGGTGATCGCCGGCATGATGATGATCGTGAACCCGTCATATCTGACCATCCTGGTTTATAACCCGTACGGAAAATACCTGATCAGCGGCGCGATTATTTGTCTGGTGCTGGCGCACTTTGTGATTCGAAGAATAGTGGACATCAAGATATGAGCGACCTTTGGCTAGGCGCGGGATTCTTCCTGTTCGTGATGACCGCGGTAGTAACGGCGGGATACTTCGTGATTCGGCGGAACGCGGAACGGGGTGCCGGGATTCCGGCCGGCTTGTCCACCGAACCGGCCCTGCCTGCATCGCGGGCAGTATTTCTAAACTTGTTTCGCTCCATAGGGGAGACGTTTCCGGCCTCCAAGAACGAAAAGAATCCTTACCGCATCCGGCTAGCCTCGGCGGGATACCGCTGGCCTTCCGCGCTGCCGGTTTTTTATGGAATCAAGTGCGGCAGCTCTCTGTTTTTCGCCGTGTTGATGGCCACCGCCACGCTGTTCAATCGCGGCGAGGGAGCTGGAATGCTGCTTCCGCTGATCTGCGGCGCTGGTTTGGGATTCATGGTTCCGGATCGCGTTCTGGATTCGCGCGTGAAGGCGCGCGCGCGCCGTTTGCGAAGTGCTATCCCGCCGGCGCTGGACTTGGTGGTGCTGGGGCTCGAAGCAGGCCAATCCCTGGATCAATCGATTGCCGATTCCAGCCGGAGCCTGAAGCGCACCCATCCGGACTTCAGCGCCGAACTGGCCCAGCTTTACCTGGAGTTAAAAACCGGCAGCAGCCGTCCCACTGCGTTCCGAGCCTTCGGTAGCCGCAACAAGGACCCGGAGTTGCGAAAACTGGCTAATCTATTTATCGATAGCGACCGGTTCGGCACCAGCCTCGCGCCGGCTTTGCGTTCTCATACCCACTACTTGCGCACGCGCTTTCGTCAGCAGGCCCAGGAAACAGCGAGAAAAGTCGGCGTGAAGCTGATATTCCCGGTCTTCTTTCTGATTTTTCCATCCGTCCTATTAGTCACGCTCGGTCCCGCCTGCATGATGATGTTTCAGCAGTTGAAGGCCTTGATGGGCTGAACACGCCACCCGACACGGCCGGGCGGATCGTTCGGGCGGCGGCCAACATTGTGCCTAGGTTCAGGTAGCATGGTGAGTATGAGGAAATTGGCCGCCATCAGTTTTCTTTCCCCGCTGGTGTTCTATTCGTTAGCCGCGGACGGACCCTACACGATGGGACCGGCCGGCGGCCCACCCACTGAAGTGGCGCCGGCCATCGCTCAGGCACTACAAAAAGATGGGATCAAGATCTCGAACAACGGAGCTGCCTATTGCGAGATCTGGTTTCGAACCCAGAAGCCGGCAGGCGCGAAGTCGAGCGAAGAGAATGTCACGCTACCGCTCATTCCACAAGGGGCTCTGCTGGGCGTAATCCGTTTTGACGGCCAGGGCGCGGATCGCCGCGGCCAGACGATTAAAGCCGGCGTATACACGCTGCGCTATGGCATTATGCCGGTAAACGGGGATCATCAAGGGGCGGCGCCGCAGCGCGATTTTCTGCTTCTCTCGCCGGCCGCCGATGACCGTGATCTGAACTCCACTCCCGGTTTCGACGCCCTGGTGGCCATGAGCCGCAAGGCCTCCGGCACGCCTCATCCCGCGGTGCTCAGCTTTTGGAAATCAGACACGGATACCCCTGGGTTCACCAAACAGGGCGACACAGACTGGGTTTTGCAAGCCAAGCTCGGCGATATGCCGATCGCCGTCATACTCGTCGGCGTTGCCTCCTCGTAGTTCTTCAGTTCATCGGTTCATCAGTTCATCGGTTCGGTCGCTAGACACACCCTCTGGCTACCGCTAGTGGTGGTGTAATCGTCGGGTTTGCCTTCTCGTAGTTATTCGGTTCGGTAGGGATACCTCTGGCTACAGGCAGTGGTGGTGTCGCCGAACCGAAGAACCGAAGAACTGAAGAACCGAGGAACCGCCCCGCCGAAGAACCGCCGAACGGCCTTTCCGAACCTGGCGCTAAAGAACCTGTTTTCTGACCGATAAGGAAATTGACGGAGGCGATGCCAGATTGTGGACGTGCTGATTGTAGATGATTCTGCTGCCATTCGAAAGATTTTGCAGCGCGTGTTGATTCAAGCGCAAGTGCCAGTCGGCACTGTGTATGAGGCCAGTGACGGAGTGGAAGGTCTCGCGACTCTGCGAAAGCAGACCGTAGGCCTGATTCTCTCCGATATCAACATGCCGAACATGGACGGGTTGGAGTTCTTGACCAAGGTGAGGGCTGAGCCAGCCTGGCGAGACCTACCCATTTTGATGGTTAGCACCGAGGGGACTCAGGCCAAGGTGCTGGAGGCGGTGGAGCGCGGCGCGTCCGGCTACGTTCGCAAGCCATTTACGGCAGATCAGATCAAAGAGAAACTGGCCGGGTTATTTTAGCAGCGGACATGAGGACGTGAGGGAACAATGAGCACAGAACAAAACTTGGCATCAGCGATCACATCCGCGGAACTTTCCGATGCCATCAAGGCCGCGACACACGATGTGTTTTTGACGATGTTGGGCGTTGAATTGACACCCGGCGACGTTTACACCGAGAAAACGGAAGCAGCGCCGGCCTCGGGAGTGGTGTCGCTGATCGGGCTGGCCGGTCCCTGGGTGGGCACAGGAAGCCTGTCCTGCACGGCCAGCTTCGCCTGCCGGATCGCGGGCCAAATGTTGATGACGGAGTATCCGGCGATCTGCGAAGACGTTCTGGACGCCGTGGCGGAGATCACCAACATGATCGTCGGCAACGTGAAGACCACGCTCGAGAATCGCGTCGGCAACATGTTGCTGAGCACGCCCACCGTGATTTACGGGCGCAACTTCCAAACGCGCAGCGCTCGCAACCAGGAATGGACCGTAGTGCCGTTCGAGTGGGATGGCGAACGGATGTGCGTTCAGGTGTGTATTGCTCCGAATCCGGACGCTGCCTCGAACGCGGTCCGGCCGGGCTTCCCGGTCCCGCACATGCTGAATGTCTAGGAAATTGCCACGACTTGTCATAAGGAGAGAAAAGAAATGAGCACCCTGACGGCCCCCGCGCAGAACAGCCCCGCCTCTCAGAAGCTGGACCAGAGAGCGGGCAAATACCTGACTTTTGGACTGGGAAACGAAGAGTTTGCGATCCAGGTTCTGCGCGTGCGCGAAATCATGGGCATCCAGGAAATCACAGCGGTGCCACAGACTCCCTCTTACGTAAAAGGAGTGCTGAATCTGCGAGGCAAAGTGATTCCAGTGGTGGATCTTCGCCTGAAGTTTGGTCTCCCGGAACTCGAGTACACACAGCGCACCTGCATCATCGTCGCGCAAATCGAAAGCCAGAACGGGAAGTTGATGATCGGCATCATCGTGGACGGAGTATCAGAAGTCCTGACGTTGCAAGCCGCGGACATCGAAGACACACCCGATTTCGGTAACGGCGTAGAGACGCCCTACATCTTGGGGATGGCCAAGATCAAGAACAAGGTGAAGATTCTGCTGGATATCAGCATGGTGTTCACCGCACAGGAAGTGCAGCGCCTTGGGGGCGTAACTGGATAAAGGAAACGGACATGCCAACGGATTCGGAAAAAATAGAAACCATCGGCGCGGCGACGCCGGAGAACAGTGCTTCACTAAACCCGTTGGCGGCCGATCCGGAGCTTCTGAGCGACTTCATTCTGGAGTCAAGAGAGCACCTGACTTCGATCGAATTGCAATTGTTGACGCTCGACCAGGAACCCGCCAATGCGGAGGCGATTCACGCCATCTTCCGGGGCTTCCACACCATCAAAGGGATGGCCGGATTCCTGGATCAGGACGCAGTGCGGGATGTGGCGCATGAAGTGGAAACCATTCTCGACCTGGCTCGAAACGGGCAACTTACCATCACGTCGGCGGTAATCGATCGGATCCTCGAGAGCAAGGATTACCTCACTCGATGCATGGCCGAACTCGAAACCAGCCTGCAGACCGGAACTCTGGTATCGCCGGCTGCCAACGTCGCCTTGCTCGATGCCATCCGTAGCTTGAGCGCGCCGGGTGGTAGCGGAGAGAAGGTTGGCTTTCAGCCGGCCGCTCCGGTTACCCCAGAACGCGCTTCCCCAGCCGCGTTGCCCGTAGAAACTGTCTCAGCGCCCATCGAACCGGTCGTCTTGGCAACTCAGGGACTGGCGGAACTCGCGCGCGAGGTAGCGCAAGTGCCAGCGGAGGCGCCAGCGGAATCAAGCGGAACCCCCGAAAGCGTGGATGGGCCGAAGGCGGGCGCGGCACGGACCACGGGAGCACGATCCATCAAAGTAGATACCACCAAGCTGGACTATCTAGTGGACATGGTCGGTGAAATGGTGATCGCGCAATCGCTGGTGCGGCACGATCCGGACTTGGCGATCGGAGTGAAGCCGCGGCTGGGGCGCAATCTCTCGCAACTGGCCCGGATCACCGATGAAGTACAGCGCACTGCGATGTCCATGCGAATGATTCCGGTGGGCCAACTGTTCCAAAAAACCTCACGCCTGGTCCGCGATCTTTCGCGGAAAGCCGGCAAGCAAGTGGATCTGGAATTATTCGGAGAAGACACCGAGCTCGACCGCAACATCGTCGAGGATCTTGCGGATCCGCTGATGCACATGGTTCGCAACTCAGTGGATCACGGCATCGAGACACCGGAGGAGCGCACGCGAAACGGCAAGCCCGCTACCGCCCGGGTCACGCTGAAAGCCGGCCATCAAGCTGGGCAAATCGTGATTCAAGTCTCTGACGACGGCCGCGGACTGAACCAGGCCAAGATCCTGCGCAAGGCCATCGAGAAGGGCCTGATAAGCGCGGACGCTCAGCTATCGGAAACCGAAATCTTCAACCTGATCTTCCACCCCGGCTTCTCCACCGCCGATCAAATCACCGACGTCTCCGGCCGCGGGGTGGGGATGGATGTGGTGAGGAAGAGCGTGCAGAAGCTCCGCGGACGCATCGATGTAACGTCGCGTCCGGGTGAGGGGACCACATTCCTGTTGAAGCTGCCGCTTACGCTCGCGATCATCGACGGGCTGGTGGTGGGGGTGGGAGGGCAGCGGTACATTGTCCCCATCTTTGCGGTGCGCGAAATGCTCAAGCCGCCAGAAGACTCCATCTCGACGTTGCAGGGCCGTCAGGAGATGGCTATGGTTCGCGGCTCCCTGCTCCCGCTGGTGCGCCTGCATCAGCGATTCGGAGTGAAACCACGATTCGAAAATCCATGGGACAGCCTGCTCATCGTCTCTGAAAGCGGAGGCAGACATTTCTGTTTGATGGTGGATGAACTCATCGGTAAGCAAGAAGTGGTGATCAAGAGCCTCGGCGAGACGATGGCCAACATCGCCGGCGTGGCGGGCGGAGCGATCCTGGGCGACGGACGGGTTGGTTTGATTTTGGACTTGGAGGGGCTGTTTGGAGCGAGCAACAGTGAATGAGACGATTTATTCGGATAACGCGGGCCTAACGCTCAAGACCAGTGAGTTCCGGCTGATCAGCCAACTCGCCCATGAGAGGTTCGGTCTGGACCTGAAGGGCGGCAAAGAGGCCCTGGTGACGGCACGGCTGGGCAAGTGGCTTCGCAAAGGCGGATTCAAGTCCTTTGACGAGTACTATCGCCACGTTCTCGCGGATACGACCGGCGATGCGTTGATTGGTTTAATCGATTCGCTCACCACCAACCACACCAGCTTTCTGCGCGAGAAGGCGCATTTCGAATTCCTGAACCGCGCGGCTGTGGAGGAGTTAGGAGAGATTCGCTCAATCGAGATTTGGAGCGCCGCATGTTCCAGCGGCGAGGAGCCCTACACTCTCGCCATGAGCCTCTCGGACACTCTGGCTCGAGCGGGCGAAAAGCGTCGCGACTTCCGGATCCTGGCCACGGACATCTCGACTCGCGTGCTCGGAATCGCAAAACGCGGGGTCTACGAAGGAGAACGCTTCCGCGATCTGCCAGACCACTGGCGGAAAGCGTATCTGCTGCGTGGGGACGGCGAGTGTAAAGGACTCTTCAAGTTCAAGCCGGAGATCGTCAGCCGGATATCTTTCGAGCGGCTCAACCTGATACAACCTTTCCCTCACCGGCGCCTCTTTAACGTGATTTTCTGCAGGAACGTAATGATGTACTTCGACAAAGGAACGCAACAGGATATTGTGAATCGCTTGAGCGCATGCCTGGAACCGGGAGGGTACTTGTTTGTGGGGCACTCGGAGTCGCTCACCCGCGTGGAGCATGACTTAAAGTATGTGCGGCCGGCCACCTATCGGAAGGAATCGCCCGGACGCGGATTGCGGGTGCGGTTATGAAGTCGCTGGTAGTGGGTATTTCCGACTGCAAGGTGAGCAACGACCTGGATTCCACATTGGTAACGTATGCGTTGGGATCGTGCATCGCGGTGGCGCTCTACGATCCGGCCACGAAAGTGGGCGGTCTACTGCACTACATGTTGCCGGAGTCGGCTTTGGATGCCCAAAAGGCGCAGCAGAATCCATTCATGTTCGCCGACACGGGCATCAAGGCGCTATTCCAGGCCGTGACGGCTAGCGGGGCCCAGCCGAAGAGAATGGTTGTGCGGCTGGCCGGGGGCGCGGCTGTGCTCGACAGCCAAGGGGTTTTCCAGATTGGCAAGCGCAATTATTTGGCGGCCCGCAAGATTCTTTGGAAGGCCGGCGTTCTGATTTCCGCCGAGGCGGTGGGCGGCGAGGTCTCGCGGACCACTCGGCTGGACCTCGCCACCGGCCGCATGTGGATTCGAGAAGCCGGCGGAATCGAAAAAGAGCTGATTCACAACCAGTCGCCGAAGAAAGCAATTGGGGGGGGCTAAGGGCATGCCGTATTCTGTGATGATCGTGGACGACTCGGCGGTGATGCGAGGATTCATCCGGCGCGTGTTGACGCTGTCCGGTTTCGAAGTCGGCGAGTGTCTGGAAGCCTCGAATGGCGAAGAAGCGCTAGCCGGGCTTGAGGGGCATTCCGTGGACGTTATCCTGACCGATATCAACATGCCCAAAATGAACGGGGAAGAGCTGCTCCGGAGGCTGGAGACCGACTCGCGGCTGCGATCGGTGCCAACGCTGGTGATATCCACCGACGCCACCAAAGCGCGGATTCTCAAAATGCTTTCGCTTGGAGCGCAAGGCTACATGACCAAGCCGTTTTCGCCCGAAGCTTTGCGCGAAGAACTGGAACGAGTACTGGGAGAACGAAATGCCTGAACAACTTCAGCAAGCACCCCGGACCTATGCAGCACCGGAATTCGCCGCGACGGTCGTTCGCGTGGCGGCCGAGGTATTGGAGACGATGTTCTTCGAAGAGGCTGTGCCCACCGCGTGCGAGCATGCCTGGCTTTCCACGGCGGTCTCGGTGCATGTCAGCTTCGAGGGGTCGCATCAGGGAGAGTTTCTGCTCAGTGTTTCACCGGATACGGCGCGATCCATCGCATCCGGGTTCCTTGGAGTCGATCCCGAAGAGATGACCGAAACACAGCCCGGCGAGGTAATCCTGGAGCTAGCGAACATTCTTTGCGGCGCTTTGATGAGCAATCTGTGGCCGGAGTCGGCCCTGTCACTGGACACTCCGGAATTGGCGAGCGCCGAGCACGCCTTTCTGGGGGCCATGCATTGTTGCTTCAATTTGCCCGACGGCATGGTGGCTGTTTCCATCGGGGTTTGTAGTGGGGATGCATCCGCATAAAGCGAGGCGAACTTGGTTGGAGAACAAAAGAACCCGGACCGAAAAATAAAGGTGCTGATCGTCGACGACTCGGCCATCGTTCGCAAGGTGCTCGCCGAAGCCTTGGCAACCGAAGCAGACATCGAGGTGGTGGGTACGGCGCCAGATCCATTCGTGGCGCGCGACAAGATCCTAAGCCTCCGGCCGGACGTTTTGACCTTGGACATTGAGATGCCCCGCATGGACGGCATCACGTTTCTCAAAAAACTGATGCGGTTCCATCCGATGCCGGTAATAGTAATCAGTTCCCTGGGACAGGCCTCCAGCAAGATCGCACTGGAAGCGCTGCAGTGCGGCGCGGTGGACGTTCTGGCCAAGCCCGGCGGGCCCTACTCGGTGGGGGAACTCAAGCACGATCTGCCGTACAAGGTTCGCGCCGCGGCGCACGCCCGGCTGCAGCACGCGCCGGCGGCGCCATTGGTTGCCGCACCCCCGCCCATTAAAGCGAGCTTTCACCCGGGAAACCCGTCCACCATCATCGCTATTGGCGCATCCACGGGTGGCACGGAGGCCATTCGCGAAGTATTGATGGGACTGCCGGCGGCAAGCCCTGGGATTGTGGTAGTGCAGCACATTCCGCCGGTGTTTTCCACCGCGTTTGCCAATCGCCTGAACGATCTGTGCCGGATTCAAGTCAAGGAAGCCGCCGACGGAGACCGGTTGACGCCGGGGTTGGCGCTAGTGGCGCCCGGCAATTTTCATATGACGCTCCGCAAGCGTGGCAGCGAGTACAGCGTGGCGGTCCAGGACGGACCGCGCGTCTGCTACCAGCGCCCGGCTGTGGATGTCTTGTTCGAATCCGTCGCATCCGCTGCCGGCCGGGACGCGGTCGGCGCTCTTTTGACCGGCATGGGCGCAGACGGAGCCGAGGGACTGCTCAAAATGAAGCGCGCCGGCTCGAAGACCATCGCGCAGGATGAAGCCAGTTGCATTGTGTTCGGAATGCCGCGTGAAGCAATCCGGCTGGGCGCGGTAGATCACGTCCTGCCGCTCAACCGCATCGCGGGCGAGTTAATGGCCAGGAGCGCCGTTCCCGTTTAACAAGATCAGCGCGCCGAGCCCTGCGCTTGCATATTATCCCGGTTCAGATTAGCCATACCAGTACTTCTCCACCGAACAACTAGCTCTTCCGTTCTTGTGGATGCTCGTCCGCTCACGTAGACTACAACGTGAGAATGCTTTCCCGAATTCAGGCGGCCGCCTTGATTATTGCCTCCGCGAGTGTCCTGTGCCTCGCCTCCGACGATCTGAAACCCGCTTGCGATGCCAATAATATCGGTCAGCTTTGGCCAGATGCTGCCAATCACGATTCCAAGCTGCGCAAAAAGTTTTCACGCTGCGGTGAACTGGAAGTCTGCACGCTCGCCAAACACCGCCGCTACCGTTGGGAATCGATAACGGTACGAATCGATCAGTTGCGCGGAGGCTCGTACTTACCGAAGCCGGGCGATTGTGAAGTGCCGCCGGAGTCGACGCCCGAAGATAGCCAAGCTGGGTCCAACCGGGCAAGTTCGCCTACGCGCTAACCGCCGCATGTTTAGAGAGTGTTACCGAACCGCGACCGTGAGGGAGTCGGTGCCGGCGCCGGTTTTTTCACGGGTCCTTCTTACGCGCGCACCTACATTCCTGAACACTGGGCCGTTGGGCCCTAGGGGGCTGTCCGCGCACGAAACTTTAACATCGAATCCGATGCGTTCCGAGGAGTGCGAACGCGGCAAACAGCGTAGCGCACGCACTTTTTGCGTGCCGCGTCGCCACTCCTGGCGATGCACGGCTGTAGTAAAGATTCAGAACGGACAGCCCACCAGTTGCAGCCCCGCACGTGAGTGAGGGGACGTTTTGCTATCCTTGGAACTTACCTCCCGCAGTCTTCTTTATGCCCAAGCTGACTTATGCTACGCCTGGCGGAATCACCGTAACCCGCTCCGAGTCCGGAATTCCGTTTCATAAAGGACTGAAAGGCCTGCTGCATAAGCTGGACCGGTATCGCGGCATTTACCTTTGCTCGGGCTACGAATACCCGGAACGTTATTCGCGCTGGGATGTGGCGTCTATAGCGCCTCCGCTCGAGATAGTCGCGGCCGGCCGCGAGATTCATTTCAATCCGCTCAATCAGCGCGGCGAGGTTTTGAATCAAATCCTTCATCCATTGCTCGCCGAGCATCCCCACTGGGACGAATTTGAGTTAAAGGGTTCCAGCCTGCATGGCCGCTTAAAACCTCTCCCCAAACTGTTTCCGGAAGAGGAGCGCAGCAAGCAACCTTCAGCGTTTTCCATTCTTCGCACTTTGATCGACGAATTTCACAGCAAAGACGACCAGCGGCTCGCGCTAGTTGGCGCATTTGGCTACGATTTGTTGTTCCAGTTCGATCCCATAGAGCTGAAGCTCCCGAGGGACGGCCACAAGGACCTGCATCTGTTTCTCTGCGACGACATTTACTATATGGATCGCAAGAAGGAGCGGATCGAACGGTACCGCTACGACTTCGCGCGCGGCAACCTTTCCACGGCTTCGCTCAGCCGCACCGGACGCCCCATCCCGCGGCCCATCCAGCGGCCAAAGCAGGAAATTACCTCCGATCACCGCCCGGAAGAATACATGGCCAAGGTGGAGACGGTGCGGGAAGGCATGCGCCAGGGCGACTATTACGAAGTAGTGCTGCGGCAAACATTCCACGCTAATTTCTCGGGCAGCCCTTCGGAACTTTTTGAGCGGATACAGCATGCCAGCCCTAGTCCCTACGAGTTTTTTTTGCAACTCGGTGATGAACAACTGGTGGGAGCGTCGCCCGAGATGTTCGTTCGGGTGGAGGGCCATCGGGTAGAGACCTGCCCGATTGCGGGAACCGCGCGGCGCACCGGCGATCCGCTACGCGATGCCGACAGCATCCGCGAGCTTTTGAATTCCACCAAAGAAGAGTCCGAGCTGACCATGTGCAGCGACGTCGACCGCAATGACAAATCGCGAGTCTCGATACCCGGGTCGGTAAGGGTGATCGGACGCCGATTGATTGAATCCTACGCAGGTGTGTTTCATACTGTCGACCATGTGGAAGGGACGCTTCAGCCAGGCTTCGATTCGCTCGATGCTTTCCTGACGCACATGTGGGCAGTAACCGTAATTGGCGCGCCCAAGAAGGCGGCCGCGCAGGCCATCGAGAATCTGGAAAAAGACGCGCGGGGCTGGTACGGAGGCGCCGTAGGGATGCTTTCGATGAATGGCGACATCAACACCGGCATCCTGATTCGGACCATCCATCTGCGCGAGGGCAGAGCGCGATATGGAGTAGGCGCCACACTACTATACGATTCCGTTCCAGCGCTCGAGGAAGAAGAAACGCGCCTGAAGGCCACCGGATTCTTCCGCTGCCTTGCGGAAGGAACTCCGCCCGGTGCTGCTCCCGAGCCTGCGCGCTCGAAGGCGGGAGAGGGCATCAAGTTACTGTTGGTGGATAACGACGACTGCTTCATCCACACGCTGGCTAACTATGCGCGGCAGACCGGCGCCCAGGTGGCCACTTACCGCTCCGGAATTCCGCCCGAGCTCATCCGCGAGCTCGCGCCGCATCTCATCCTGATTTCGCCGGGCCCGAAGCGGCCGTCCGACTTCGGCGTGCCGGAACTGGTGAAGTATGCCGCGCACGCTGGCATTCCGGTGTTTGGAGTATGCCTGGGCCTGCAAGGAATCGTGGAGGCGTTTGGCGGCGAGTTGGGCGTGCTGGATTATCCCATGCACGGTAAGCCATCGCTTGTGATCCATCAGAATAAGGGCGTCTTTGAGGGCCTGCCTCAACGCTTCAAGGTTGGCCGTTATCACTCCCTGTTCGCTCGAAAAGAGACCTTCCCGGCTTGTCTAGAAGTAACCGCTGAATCCGAGGACGGCGTCATCATGGGCGTTCGACACCGTGAGTTGCCGATTGAGGGCGTGCAGTTCCATCCCGAGTCCATTCTGACGCTGGATGGTAATTGCGGGCTGAGACTGATGGAGAACGTGGTGGCGCAGGTTAGGAAAAGCTTTGTGGTACGCTAGTACGATCAATACGACATAAGAGAAACGCCCGATGCAATTTGATCTTTCCGACATCGTATTTCTGGTGGTTGTCTTATCCATCGCAATCCTGCTGATCGACAACGGCGGTGGCGGCGGCCGCCGCGCGCGAGTCCCCGTCTATTGACCTGTGGCGCAGGCGCTTTCGCCTGCGAACCGTTGATCTGCCATTTCTGCAAGACTAGATAGTCCCATGCCCAGCGCAATTGTTATCGGTGGCGGCTTGGCCGGACTGGCAACAGCCGCCGCGCTAGGCGACGCCGGATTCCAAGTGGAGTTATTGGAAGCCCGTGGATTCCTGGGTGGGCGCGCTAGTTCTTACCCGCTTCCTGGCGACGGCTCCGAAATCATCGACAACTGCCAGCATCTCCTGCTGCGCTGTTGCGTCAACATCATGGATTTCTACAAGCGCCTGGATGTGGTGGACAGGATCCATTTCCATAAGAAGTTTTACTTCATCGAACCTGGCGGCCAGACTTCCGTGCTGTCCGCCGGCCGGCTCCCGGCGCCGTTTCATTTCGCTGGAAGTTTTCGAAAGTTGGGGTTCCTGAGCTTGGGCGACAAGCTCTCGATCGCGCGTGGACTCATGGCCCTGCGGCGGGAGCATGGGAGCCGTCGGGACCTGGACCAAATCACCATGCTCGACTGGCTCCGCGAAAAACGGCAAACTGAAACTGCCATCCGCCGCTTCTGGGGCCAGGTGCTGGTGAGCGCGGTGAACGAAGAGTTGGATCGCATGGCCGCAAGCCATGGATTTCACGTTTTCTGGCTCGGCTTTCTCGCCGCCTCGAATTCGTACCAAATGGGCATTCCGGCCGTGCCGCTCGGCGAACTCTACGCCCCCGAAGCGTGGAAGCGCATGGGCAACGTCCGTTTGAATCTGCGAACTCCGGTGGACCGCGTGGTGGTGGAAAACGGCGTGGTTCAAGCCGTCGAAGCGCTGGGCGAACAGCGCACGGCCGATTACTATATTTCCGCCGTCCCGTTCGAACGCTTGCCGGCTATGGTTCCGGATTTGGGATTCGATGTGAACGGTTGGGAGCATTCGCCGATCACGGGAATTCATTTGTGGTTTGATCGCAGCCTTACACAACTGCCGCATGCCACGCTGCTCGACCGCACCATTCAGTGGATGTTCAACAAATCCGGAGGGCGTTATTTGCAGTTGGTGGTGAGTGCATCCCGCAGTTTAGTCGACATGAGCCGGGCTGATGTAATCGCGCTAGCCGTTCGGGAACTGGCCGAGTTTTTTCCCCGCGCGAGCGAAGCCAAGATCGAGAAGGCGCACGTGGTGAAGGAAGTGCGCGCCACGTTTTCCGCCAAGCCCGGCCTCGAGCAACTGCGGCCTCCGAGCGCGAGTGAAATCCCGAATCTCTTCCTGGCTGGCGATTGGACGCGCTGCGGTTGGCCGGCCACCATGGAGGGCGCGGTGCGCAGCGGATATCTAGCGGCTGAGGCCGTTACGGGTGCGGCAGGACAGCCTAGGAAGTTTCTGCTTCCAGATATCGCGTGAGTGTGGGGCAGGATGACATCCTGCGGCGGGTTGTTAACCCGCCCAGCGCCGAGCGAGTATCATGAGACTATGCGGCGAATGATTCTCTGGCTAGCGCTCGCGTTACCGCTTCTGGCGGAAACGCCCATGACAACTTTGACCATCAAAGTTAAGAACGATTCAGGGAAACCGGTGGAGGATGCCAGTATCACCGTTCGCTTCATCAAGGGACACTCAGTCGTGAAGCTCGGTAAGGGCATACGTAGAGAGTGGGACCTGCACACTAATCAGGAAGGCATCGCCAAGATCCCGCCCATCCCGCAAGGCACGATTCTGATACAGGTGAACGCCAAGAACTACCAGACTTTCGGTGACAACTTTGATGTCGATACTGAGCAGAAGACCATCGAGATCAAGCTAAAACCACCACAGGCGCAGTTCAGCGCGCACTGAGCGCGCTACACTGCGCGTTTATCGGTTGTTCAGTTATTCGGTTCTTCGGTTAAAAAAAACTGAATAACCGAACAACTAAATAACCGAACAACCGAAGAACGTTAGCCCGAAACCGATGCGATAGCATCGATTTCGACGCTGACATCCCGAGGCAATCGCGCGGCTTGCACCGTGGACCGTGCCGGCGGGTTCGAGGCGAAGTAGCGGCCATATACCTCATTCATCTTTGGAAAATCGGCCATGTCCTTCAGGAAGACCGAGACTTTGAGCACGGACTCCATGGAAGCGCCGCAGGCCTCCAGCACAGCTTTCAGGTTCTGCAGCACACGCTCGGTCTGAGCCGCGATGTCGCCCTCCACCAGTTGGCCAGTGACGGGGTCGTTCGGAATCTGCCCGCTCAGATACGCGATGCCGTTTGAAACCACAGCTTGCGAATAAGGGCCGATCGCCTTGGGTGCTTGCTCCGTCGAAATTATTTTTCGCATATTTGTAACGTCCCCACCAGTTCCTTCACGTTGTTCAGCTTCTCTTTCTTTAAGTAGCTATCCAGCTCCCGCGCGATACGTGCAGGAGACTCGGGATCCCAGAAGTTTGCAGTACCCACCTGGACCGCGGAGGCTCCCGCGATCAGGAATTCAGCTGCATCCTCGCCGGTGCGAATTCCGCCTAAGCCGATTACCGGGATTCGCACCGCCTGAGAGGCTTGGTATACCAGCCGAAGCGCGATGGGCTTGATGGCCGGACCCGAGAGTCCTCCGAAGCCGGCGCCGATGCGAGGCCGCCGCGTGTGTGCATCGATCGCTAGAGAGACAAATGTGTTCACCAGGCTGATGGCGTCCGCTCCGGCTTGTTCGGCCGCTACGGCCAGCGGTTCGATTCTGGCGACGTTCGGCGAGAGCTTCACGATCAACGGCCGGCGTGCCAGGGGCCGGACTAAGCTCACCAATTCGCTGACCATGGCGGGATCGCTCGAAAACTGGATGCCTCCGTGCTTGGTGTTGGGACAGGATATGTTGAGCTCATATCCGGCGAGCCCCTCGGCATCGTCCAGGATACGAATTACCTCCGCGTAATCCTCCGTCGAGTATCCGAACACGTTGGCGAAGATGGCGGTCCGGAACGCGCGCAGCGCCGGCAGTTTTTCTCGAACGAAAGCACGGGCTCCGATGTTCTGGAGCCCCACGGAATTGATCATTCCGCCTTCAGCTTCCCAAATGCGCGGCGGCGGATTACCAGCGATGGGCTCGCGCGAGAGCCCTTTTACAACGATGCCGCCAATCGCGTTGAGGTCCGCGACTTTTTCGAATTCGATTCCGTACCCGTAGGTCCCCGACGCGGCAATTACCGGATTCTGTAGTTCCACGCCGCAGAGGGTCAACCTGAGGCGACTCATTCGGTCCAAGAATAACATTGTGGTTTGTCGCGTTGTCCCCTTGCTGACGCGCGGGCTACATTTGGAAACATTTGGCCCAACGTTGCGCATGCGTTGGTAGCCCCGCACGTCAGTGAGGGGACTCTTCCTCTAAGGTGAAACGCTTATGTCTTAGCGGAGTACCAAAGCCGATGTACGGATATGCCAGTGGCGTCGAAAGACGGCCGGGGCGACACGCGCCCTGGAGTGTTGCGCTCGTTAGCCTCGAAATTCTCGATATTTACAGCTACCCTCGTCTTCTGGGTAGTGGTAACGCTGCTCGCTTACAACCTGCGTCAGGACAATTTCGACGTTGGCAAAGGGCTGCTGCTGTGCGTAGTAGTGATTCTGGTTTCCGGAGCCATCTCGCGATTCACCATCCGCCTGCTGGCGCGCCCTCTGAAGTTGCTCCAGGCCGGCATAGCTTCGGTACGGAACGGGTCTCTGGAACCGATCCAAGTGAGCCGCACCGGCGATGAAATCGAGTTCCTGGGCGAAAGCTTCAACGGCATGATCGAGGCGCTGGCGGCGTCACGCAAGGAAATCCGCGAGCATCAGGAACTCCTGGAACGGCGCATCAAGGAACGTACCGAGCAACTGCAGGAAGCCACCCGGCACGCCCAGGCAGCCAATCAAGCCAAGACGGAGTTTCTCGCTAGTGTGTCGCACGAGTTGCGGACGCCAATGAACGGCATCATCGGAATGCTGGAGATCGCGCTCGAAAAGCATCTGCCTCCCGAGCAAGTGGAGGAGCTTCAGACCGCGCATCGCTGTGCCTTATCGCTGCTCTCCTCGCTGAACGATCTCCTGGATCTGTCGAGGATCGAGTCCGGTAAGATGACGCTGGAGAAGGCGCCGTTCGACATAAGAACCGCGGCCGAGGAATGCATCAAGGCTGATCGGCCCAAGGCAGCCAGCAGCACCATCCAGCTTGTGTTAGAAGTGGCGCCGGAAGTGCCGGCCCAGCTTGTAGGCGATTCGCTGCGAATTCGCCAGATCCTCTCCAGCCTGATCGGCAACGCCGTGAAGTTCACCGAACATGGATCGGTAGAGGTGCGGATTGACGGTCACGCTTCCCGCCCGGGCGAGTTCCTGATGCGGATAGCGGTCCGCGATACTGGCACTGGAATTCCAGCCGACCGGCTTCTTTCGGTTTTTGACAACCTCAATCAAGCCGGTGGCGGAGCGGATCTCGGCCTTGCGATCACCCAGAAACTGGTGGAGTTGCATGGCGGTGAAATCCACGTCGAAAGCGAATTGGGGTGTGGATCCACTTTCGTTGTGACGCTGCCCTGTGCGATTGCTTCAGGAAAGATTCAGGAGCTGTCGCAGCCAACTTCGGGAAATACTACGCCCGGGCCTGGACGCCTGCTGGTGGTGGAAGACAATCAGGTGAATCAAAAGGTGGTGACCGCAGTCCTTCGCAAGCGAGGTTTTGTCATCGAGCTTGCCAACGACGGCAGAGAGGCGCTGGCCAAGCTCGAGTCGGGCGCCGATTTTGACCTGATCCTGATGGATGTCCAGATGCCCGGCCTCGACGGATTGGAAGCCACGCGCCTGATCCGCAAGGACCAGCGCTGGAAAGGCCTGCCGATCGTGGCGATGACCGCGCATGCGATGACCGGGGATAAGGAACGGTGCCTCGAGGCGGGCATGAATGGCTACATATCCAAACCCGTTCACCCCTCGCATCTTCTAACAACGGTCGACGAATTCCTGGCGAACCGTTCTCTGGCCTCTTAGATTTTTGACTGTCGGCTGTCGGCGAAAGAACTTTANNGCGCCACGCGTAGCGCACGCACCCTTGCGTGCCGCGTCGGCGACGCACGGCAGTAGTAAAGATTCAGCAACGACAGCCCACTAGTTCGCTGTCTGCGGAACGCTACTCCCGGCCGTCTGCTTCACCAGCTCCCAGACCTCCTCCAGGTCCTGCCACTCGGTGGCGATGTTGCCAATCGCCAGCCTAATGACGAACCGGCCGTTCAGCACGGTGTGCGAAAGGAATGCTTTTCCCGACGCGTTGATCTTTTCGAGCAAAGCGCGATTGTCGTCGTCCGAACTACGATAACGAAAACAGATCAGCGAGAACGGCGTGGGCGCGGCAACCTCGAAATCCGGATGCGAGCGGATGAGATCGGCCAGCTTCTGAGCATAGCTAATGTGCGATCGGATGATATTGCAAATTCCCTCGTGCCCGAGATTTCGCATCACAAACCACAACTTCAAGGCCCGAAATCGCCGCCCCAGTTGGACGCCGTAATCCATATAATTCACCGCTCGCGGATCCTCGCCGGTCTTCAGGTATTCCGGCACCAAAGAGAATGCCCGGCGCAGGATATCAGGGCGGCTGGTATAGAAAACGCTCAGGTCTATCGGAGTGAATAACCACTTGTGTGGATTCACCACCAGCGAGTGCGCTCGTTCGACGCCGTCCAGGATGCCGCGGAGTTCCGGCACAACTGCGGCCGCACCACCGTAAGCCGCGTCCACATGCAACCAAGCGCCGTACTCTTCAGCGACATCCGCGATGGCTGGCACCGGATCGATACTGGACGTGGAAGTTGTACCAACCGTAGCTACCACGCAGAACGGCTTCAGGCCAGCCCGCAGATCGGCTTCCATGCGCTCCCGCAATACATCCACTCGCATGCGAAAGTTTTCATCCACGGGAATCTTGCGCACGTTGTCCTGTCCAATGCCGAGCGTGATAGCGCCTTTCTCGATAGAAGAATGAGAGTGCTCGGAAGTGTACATCACCAGGTGGCTGCTATTGCCGCGCGTTCGCACTTCCGGATCCGCCATCTCGCGCGCCGCAGCGATGGCGTGCATGCTGCTAATGGATGCCGTGTCGTAGATGATGCCAAAGAATTCTTGCGCGAGGCCCATCCACTGCCGCAGCCAACTGAGCGTTACCTGCTCCAGTTCCGTAAGCGCGGGGCAGCTTTTCCACAGCATTCCATTGACGTTGAGCGCCGCGGTCAACATCTCGCCCAGAATGCCCGGAGGCGACCCGGAGATGGCGAAATACGCGAGGAAGCGTGGATGATTCCAGTGCGTTAGCGCGGGCACTATGGATTGCTCGAAGTCTTCGAGAATCGTATCCATGGACTCGCCGCGTTCGGGAGCCTCAGCCGGCAGCCGATCCACCAGATCACCAGGCTGCATCGCAGGCAGCACGGGATAGTCCCGAATATTCTCCAGATAATCCGCCATCCAATCCACTACCTGGTGACCATAGCGCCGAAATTCCTCGTTGGTCATTTGGTTCTCCTCGATTCTCGCAACACCGCCGGCAGCCAGCCCCGAAACCATTCCGCAAACTCCTGGAGCTTGCGGTCGCCTTCCGCGCTCAGCGGCGTAGCCAGCGCTCCGCTCTTGAGCTTACGTTGTTTGAGGGCTTCTTTTGCCGCCGTCGGCCACGTGAACAAGTCGGACCAAACCAGAAACTCCATCAACCGGGCCTCCAATTGCTGGCTCCGCTCTTGCTCTCCCGCCATGATGGCTCGATCCAACGCCACCATGAGCTCCGGAAGCGCGGATGCTACTCCGGACACTGCGCCGTGCACTCCCGTGCGCCGTTGCTGGACGTAAATGCGCTCCTGACCCGCCAAAAAAGTGAACGGCGTGCCCGCGCATTGTGCCCGAAGCTCAGAGAAATACTCCAAGCTTCCGCTCGAGTCTTTGATTCCGCAGAAACGGCCGCTCGTGAGCAACGCCGCGGCTGTCGAACTCGCGATCTCGCTGGTGAAAGCCGGGATATTGTACAGGTAAGTCGCGGTAACGCCATCGATGGCGTCGGCGTAGGCCAGGTAGAAGCTACGAATCTCCTCCTGGCTATGCCGGAAGTAATGCGGCGGCATCAGCAGCACGCCTGCCACACCCGCGCCGGCAGCTTCCCGCGCCAGCTCAACGGCGCCATCCAGAGTGGAATGTGAAACGTTCACCAGCAGCGGGACCCGGCTGCGTTTGGCGGCGAAGTTCACCATGTGCCGGCGATCGTCCAGATCAAAGTGCACGAACTCGCCTGTGGAACCAAGCAGCGCGATTCCATCCACGCCGCTCTCACCCAGAAAATCGATCAATTCAAGCGTGGCGCCAAGATCGATGGAATATTCTTGCTGGCGGCGGGGCGTGATGGCGGCGACAAACACGCCTTGAACGCCGGTGCGCTTGGAAGCGGGGACGGGGGGCAAATTGAATTATATCGGGCCTGCCTTAGTTGGCGAGCTTCGATATGCGGTTCACGGTCCTGACAACCAGCCGCCGCGGGTCTAACATGTGCTGCGGTTTGAACTGTTGTTGGGACCAACGGCAGCCGGGCTCAAACTCAACACCCAGAAAATATCCAATCTCCCGATACACGCAATACCGAACTTTGCCCATCAATTCGCCCTTGGGATAATTGATGCGCAGGTCAGTTTGCAAAGGGATGGGCTGATCGAACTGAAGACAGGCCCCCGACAACGAGATATCCTCCAGGTTCGCTACACCCTTACGGATTTTGCCGGTCTTGTCCTTCCACTGGACATCCACCATGTCCGCACATAACATTCGAGCTTCCACGCGCCTGTCGAACATATACTCTTTATCGACAAATTAAACGGTAAGGATTATGACAGAGCTGGTTACAAAATTGCCCTACATGCAGTAGGGTCTCAGGCAGGATCACTGTACTGTTATAGTACCACTCTACCCAGCGGGGTATACTGGTTCGGCAACAGATGGCTAAACAGGCCCTGATCATACTTTTCACGGTGTTGGCGTTCGGAATATTGGTTCCCTGGTACAAAGGTTTTACATTCCTCGATCCCAGGATGCTGGCCGCTTACGGCTTGTTAGCTGTTCTGTTCGTGGCGCCAGCCAGTGCGGAAGCCTTTGCCGGAGACCGGGATCTGGCATCCCCTGGGACTATTCTGGGCAGGCTAATGGTCCTGATCGCCTTCGGATGGGGCATTACCGTGCTGGTGCTTCTCACCGCACTGGCCACGCTTAACCTGTCCTACTGGCATGGCACACTGATTGCGCCGGCGGTGAACCTTTTTGCGGCCATCCTGGTATGTAGTCTGACGGCTTGCGCGGCGGTGGGAACCTTGAGCGCCGTACTAGCTCGCAGTCTTTCCGCCGGAACGGTAAAAACGATTCTCCGGTTCTCGTTCCTCGGGATTCTGCTGGCATTCGCGTTCAGCTCGCGGCTGCCCGACGCGTGGCAAATCTGGTTGGAAGAACACACCACCCGGCGGGCCATCATTCACTTGGCGTGGGAAGGCTCCCTCGTATGCGCTGTGATCGCCGGGCTGCTGATGATTCTGTTGTTGAGAAACCCCCGCAAGGCCTGAAGACACCGGCGATCTTGCTTACGCCATTTGATACCGAACCGGTAGAGCGTAGCGCACGCACTCCTGCGTGCCGCGTTCACACTCGTGTGAACGCCTGGGATTCAACGGAGCCGGCGCTTGTGCGAAGATGTATACAAGTGCACACAACATGAATGAGACACTTTCGATACGCATCGATCCGGAGACTAAGAAGCGGTTGAATGCGCTCTCAAAACGATCAAAGCGTTCGAAGTCCTTTCTTGCTGCTGAAGCCATCGCCGCCTATGTCGACTCCGAAGAATGGCAGCTTGGTGAGGTACAGGCCGGCATAGCCGAGCTGGATCTTGAACAGGAAGTCAGCCACGAGAAGGTGGCGAAATGGCTCACATCCTGGGGAAAACCAGGTGAGACAAAAACCCCGCGATGAAGGTCGTATGGTCCCGCCGCGCGTTGCGTCACTTGGTATACATTAGACAGCGCATCGAAAAGGACTCCGAGCAGACCGCAGCTCTTGTCGCCAGCCGCATTCTCAAGGCCGTCGAGCTTCTTCAAAGCCATCCGGAAATTGGCAGGACCGGCCGCGTAGTCGGAACGCGCGAGCTCTTCGTGCCAGAAACTCCCTACGTCATCCCATACCGGGTCCGGCGACAGCGGCTGGAACTAATTGCTGTCTTCCATGGACGGCAGAAGTGGCCGCACAAACTGTAGGCCTCCCAGGTGGCCCGCGTGCTGCAGAAGTCGGGCATGCTAGAAGGGTGACAAGCGCAAGCGCAAGCGCGAGTGGCGTGGCAGTCCAGCTGGAAGGTGTGCGGCGAGTGTTTGATAACAATCACGTCGTAATCGACCGTATGGACTTGGGCGTCGATGCCGGCGAATTCCTCGCCGTGCTGGGACCTTCCGGTTGCGGGAAATCGACATTGTTGCGTATGATCGCGCGGCTCTCGGAACCCGACTCCGGCCAGATCCGCTTGCAGCCGAACGGCGCGCGCTTTGAGACCTCCTTCGTATTCCAGGACGCGCACTTGTTGCCGTGGCGCAATGTGCTGGCCAACGCCGCATTGCCGCTGGAATTGATGGGTGAGGCGAAACCCAAGCGTGATGAACGGGCCCGCGCCGTCCTGGAGCAAGTAGGCTTACTGGATGCTCTGGATCGCTATCCGGCTGAGTTATCCGGCGGAATGCGAATGCGTGTATCGCTGGCGCGGGCGCTGGTCACTGAGCCGCGGCTGCTGCTTCTGGACGAACCCTTCGCGGCGCTGGATGAAATCACGCGCTTCCATCTCGACGTCCAGCTTCGCGAACTATGGCAGCGCCGCGGCATGACGGTGATCTTCGTCACCCACTCAGTTTCCGAAGCCGCCTTTTTAGCCAACCGCGCCGTGGTGCTCGCCAGAAGCGGCGGAGCCATCAAGCTGGACCGCAGATTGGAATTGCCCGCTGTTCGCAACAACGAGCTGCGCGCCGATCCCAGACTGGGGCAAGAAATGCGGCTCTTGCTCGGAGCGATTGAAGAATGAAGAAGACCCTGCTCGCACCGCTAATTCCTTTCGTGCTTCTTACTCTGATAGCCGAGTTCCTGGTGCGCGCCGGTTTCGTGCGCGCTTACCTGGTTCCGGCGCCTTCCGCGGTTTTCCGTGCCATGATCGACAGCCGCGTGGAATTGCTTCAGGCTCTGTTCGCCACCTCGGCAGGATCGCTCGCGGGCTTTGTCATGAGCGCACTTACGGGCATCGCGATAGCAGTGTTGTTGTCCTCCTCGCGCGGCGTCCAAAGAGCGTTTTATCCCTACGCGATTTTCTTCCAGACTGTGCCCCTCATCGCGGTTGCGCCCCTGCTGGTCATCTGGTTCGGATTCGGCATCCAGACCGTAATCGCCTCGGCCTTTGTGGCATCCGTGTTTCCCGTGATCGCCAACACTCTGAGCGGAATTCTCTCCACCGACCCGCCCTTGCGCGATTTGTTCAAGCTCTACGGTGCATCGCCGCTGGTCACGCTGTTCAAGTTGCGCCTTCCCGCGGCACTGCCGCAGCTGTTTACCGGACTTCGCGTATCCGCCGGGCTCGCAGTGATCGGCGCCATCGTGGGCGAATTTATCGCCGGTGGAGGACTCGGCTCTGTAGTGGAGACCGCCCGCACCCAACAGCGCATCGATAAGGTATTCGCCGCGGTCCTGCTGGCCAGCCTGCTGGGTCTAGCCCTGTTCGGCTTCATCAATCTGCTAAGCCACCTGACCCTCCGCCGTTGGCACGCATCCGAACAATCTTAGTAGGGCAAGCCTCCGGCTTGCCAAGGGCAGGCGCTTCCGCCTGCCAACCCATACGACAATCAGAGAATGCTTTCTCACCGGCTGCATCGGCGAGCCTTCTTGAAAACCGTCCCCGCGCTAGGGCTCTTGACCGCCTGCAGCAAGTCCACCAGGCTGAAGCTGGCCCTGAACTGGAAACCCGAACCCGAATTCGGCGGCTTCTACGCCACGCCCTATTCGAAGTACGGCCTCGCGGTGGACATTCTCCCCGGCGGCTCCGGAACTCCGACCGTACAAATGGTCGGCGCGGGCTCGGTGGATTTTGGAATTGTTTCCGCCGACGAAATCATCCTCGCAAGAAGCCACGGCAACGATGTAGTGGCGCTTTTCGCGGTCTTTCAAGACAGCCCCACGGGCATCATGGCGCATGCATCGCGAAACTTACAAAGCATCGGCGACGTTCTTAAAGACGGCACCCTAGCAATCGAAAGCGGTCTGCCCTTCGCCCGCCTAATGAAACGGAAGTTCGGATTCAGCCACGTGAAGATCGTGCCCTCGCCCGGCGGAGACATCACTTCTTTCCTGCATGATGAAAAGTTCTCCCAACAGTGTTACCTCACCTCAGAACCGATCGCCGCGCGCCGAAAGGGAGCATCAGTCAAAGTGTTCGCCGTCTCCGAAATCGGCTATGACCCATATACGACGGTGCTGGCCATAAGCGGCGAATCGTTACGCAAGAATCCAGATCGAGCGAAAGGCATGGTCGCGGCGGTGCGCGAAGGCTGGCAATCCTACCTGGCCGATCCCAAAACAGTCAACCAACAAATGCACCAGTTGAATCCAACCATGGACCTGGACACCTTCGCCGAAGTTGCCGAGGCACAGAAACCATTCATCGAGCGAGACGCCACGCGCCGCAACGGCCTGGGAACAATGTCCCGCGAACGTTGGGAAACACTCATTGGACAATTCAAAGACCTAGGCGACATTTCACAAACCATCCCGGCCGAAGAATGCTTCCGGGTGCTGTAACCCAAAGCAAACAGGCCCGATTGTCTTGTCCATTAGCGCGCATCTCAGAACTGCCAAAATCTCAGCCAACCTTCAAAACGCCAACCCTTGAGATTCCCGACGCTCTCCTCCAGCGCGCCAAGTCGACGGCAGCCGAACAAGGAATCCCATTAAGTGAGTTATTATCTGAGGCACTGGCAGAAAAGCTGCGCGTCCGCCCACGCAAAGACAAGCCGTGGCTCAAAGCGTTCGGAAAACTTTGTAGCCTGCGCAAAAGCGGTGAACTTTAATTTTGTCCCCGGCCTAACGCGTCTCAACTGGTAGCCGCCACATCCCCACTCACCGCATCCG
>PMOK01000007.1 GCA_003162425.1 Bryobacterales bacterium
GAGCAGAGTGGAGCACGAACCCAATAATCCCACTGCGTGGAAGCCGGTAACGGAATCCCCAGTAAATGTTCCAGCTTCTCCAAACGATAAAACGGCATACCGCTGCCGTACTTCAGCAGCGCAATCATCGCCGCTGTGGTCTCGTCATATTTTTCGGGGCCCACGCCTTCCGGTTCTTCGGCCGTGAACACTTCCCCGCACAGGTTGCAACGCAGACGATCCAGCTCGTACACGGTTGCGGCTAACGGAGCTTGTCCCACGATTCTCACAGTTCCGCAAACTGGGCTTCATCGAATATAACGGCCGACTGGAAGTTCACAGCTCGCTGCTGAATATCGTCCTACATGACTCAGGGGACTAACTCTAGCTAAGATTGCTGGATTTTATTAGCCGGGTTGGGACTGTCAGCAGCCGTGCTGGCCGCGATGTTTATCGAGCGCCAGGCACGCCAAGTTACACTTTTCCCGTGCTCGGGGCGCCGCTTGATTGATTGGATCGAAAACAGAATTATCCTGCACCCTCCCAAGCAATCGCTGCACCGCGCCGCTGAATGAACGCGCCGCCTCGGCGTATCGCTCTGTCAGTAGTAATTTTCTTTTGCATGGCATCGGCATATTAATGTCCTCACAGCTACTAGGATAATGACCGAGGTAGACCTCCCATTACTGCTCACAATTGCTCGAAGCGCATTCCGGTGGCCGGCCAATAGACGTTCACACCAGCGGCTCACGGAAGCCGCCCCAGGTGAACATAGACCGGCGTCGCAGATGAGGTGCGGGCCTGTTAACGACAGGGTGGGCGTGTACGTCCGGGTCCCCAGACGAATCGAGTGGCCCACCCGCTAGTTAACACGAAGACCTGCGGGGCGTTGAAGCGCTTGCAAGCCGTCGCCTGTGGATCAAAAGGTTGCCGCTGCATTGATTCCAGAGGAGTTGATCAGTCTCAATTGGTGCCGAAAGCCGAGCCACCGAGCGCTGAAATGAGGATTGCGTTCGTGCCACTTTTCGAGATGGTGGTGACGTCGCCGACTTCCCCAAACTCAGCGGCATTGCCGACGCCTTGCACCTTGATCTCCGCGATGCTTTCGAGCGAGGGAAACGCATCTTGGATCGGAAAATTTGCACACACGCAGGTAGTGGAGATACCGTCGACAGAGAATTGCGACATCGACTGGATTCCGCCCTGGATCGAGAAGTTGCCGTAGTCATCCGGCTGCACGCCTGGGAGAATCGCGATCAGAGCATAAGGGCTGGTGCTGCCGCCGGCGCGGATGTTGCCCGGCATGCTGAGCAGCGCCCGGCCGTCCAGGTTGGATTGGATAGTTTGCGTGTCGGTAGCAATCACTCCCGCTGTGGATCGGACGTCGAGCGACGTGGAAGCGTGACCCACTTCAAGCTGCAGATCCAGCCTTAGCAACTGGCGCGCGGCGAGCAGAAGGCCGGTGGCCGTGACGGTTTGAAAACTGTTGGCACTGACCTCCACAGAGTAGTGGCCCGGCCTAGCATTTACGAATTGATAGTTCCCACCGCCGTCCGTTGTGACCGTGCGCGTGGTGTTCTCGTCCGTGTTCAGCGTGTGGACGGTTGCGTTCGTCACCACCGCGCCAGACGCGTCCGTCACAGTTCCGAGGATGACGCCAAACGTCGATTGTGCGACGATGGCAGCCGGAAAGAACATCAGGCTGACGCCAAGGAGTGCGCCGATGCCGCCGGTCTGCGTTGAGGGCCGGCACTCCCGGAAGGTCTCGCCCAGAAGCTTCTTTGGTTCAGTTGGATGAACCGTGCGAAGCGGGGATGGATCCGGACAATGCGGTGCAGGCAGTGAGTCGGAGTATTTACTTCCCTGGGATCGTACGCTCGCGAAAGAAGCTGAGACATGCCTGTCATGTTCCTGAGACACGACAAACCACCCCAGAACAGACGGTGGTCGCAGGAACGTCATGAACAAAGTATGGCTCAACGGAAAGACGCCGTGTTGAATGAGGTGACAAGTCGGGCGGAGACGCACGAGTTGTCGGCGCTAAGGTCTGACTTGCGGTCAACCGCGACCGGGCGCTTTGCGATTCGGATCAGCGCCGCCAGCGCGAAGGCCTGGTGTGAGTCCCATCCGGACTGCAAAGTCCCGTCTCCGGAATGTGGCTTGCCACGCGGTCTCTTGCTGACCTCGATCTGACCGTCCGAGAAACGAAGCGCGTGGACGTCGACTTGACGGTCGCGGCGCAAGCGACTTTTGCGTCAGCGATCGCTCCCATTCCGATCATCACGGCAGCGCAAGCCGGAGTTCCAAAAGCTTTGCGCTTTTCTTCAAAGAGTGGAACGCCGCCCCTCAGCACGACGTCATCCGGCGCCAGCGACCAAGTGGTGGCGCCAAACTCAGCCGGTTGCGCCTATGCTTCCGGTTGGAATTCGAATTGGCAGACGCTCACCGACTTCCGCGGAATCCCTACCCTGGATATTTTCGGCAGTAATCTCATCAATAACAGCTATTGGGCCGTAACCACCAACGCTGCCGGCTATGTCGATATTAATAACCACTCCAACGGTATTCCAATTGCCACCAACGCCGCCGACGACGCTGCCCGCCGTATCCGCATCGGAACCACCGATCCTGCATACGGCCGCGGCCTGAACGGCGTCATTATCAATTCCATTGGCCTGGGCAACGCCGCCGTGCCGCTCCCCGCCGATGGCATCTTCCTCGAACGTGTATCCAACGATACTCGCAGCCCGATTTACGACAGTAACTATCCCGCAGGCCTCTATGTCTATGCTCAGCATTCTTCGGATATCTCCGGCGCCTTTGGCCAGATAGCCTCCGAAATCCTGCGCCTGGCGAAGTAGCCCGGCAGCGCCGCATCAAACTTAGAACACAACCGAGGAGCCGGACCTAACCGGCTGGCTCCTCGCGGTATTCCTGCCCCTTTGCCGGGTCACCTCCCAACCGGCTTGCGGTACGTCTGTACCGCTACTCACCAAGTAAGTACCGGTATTTGCTGGTCTTGAGCAGACCGTTCCCCGAGTTTATTATCGAGTCCTCAGCCTTACTAGCAGCAGTAAGAGTACAGGAAAGGGACACGGACTTGACTCGGGAACAACTTAAAGAACACCCGCGGAAACGCACTGCCAAGGCCGGTGAGCGCGGCAACGCCATGCTCGAGAGCGCGCTGGTCTTTCTGCCGATGATCGCCCTGTTTCTCGGAATCGTGGACGTCTCGCTGGCGGTTTATATACAGAGCACTCTTACCTCCGCAACCCGCGAGGGTGTGCGCTTCGGGGTCACTTTCCAGCCTAGCTACAACGGAACCTCCTGCACAACATCGCAGGCGAACTGCATCGCGCAGGTAGTCCAGAACTATGCCGTAGGATTGCCGGCGGGCCTGGATTCCAGCTACATCACCGTGAATTACTACACCGCCAACGATCTGAACAATCCGGTTATGTCCTGTAATAACGGGGCTTGCACGCAGAACGTGGGCGGCGCCAATGGCAGTTTGAACATCGTACTCTCGAACGGCACTGTTGTGAATTACGTCAACCAGCCCGGCAATATCGTTGAGGTTGTAGTGTCCGGTTATCCCTGGAACTGGCTGGTACCGGTGAGCGGATTCTCTGCCGGAAAAGGAATCACTCTGAGCGCCGCATCGATCGACGTACTGGGCGGCTTAGCGGTGGGAAGCACCACGCCACCGAACCCGTAGGAACAGACATGCAAACTACTCTTTGCCGGAAGCAGCTACAAAATCGAGGACAGCGGGGCAATACCATTCTGGAGTTCGCTCTGGTGATGGTTTTCCTGGTGCCCATGTTCGCTGGCGCGTTCACCATTGGGATGGCCTTAGCCAAGGGAATCCAGGTGAGCAACGTAGCGCGTGACGCGGTGGTGTTGATGGTCCGGGCGGTAACCGATCCCAACTCCGGCTTAGATCTGTCGCAGCCGCAGAACCAACGCATCATCGTGCGGGCTGCTTCCGGGTTGGGCATGAACGCGGACGCGCAACAGAATCCGGACCCGAACGGCAAAAGCGTAGTGATCCTGTCGAAGGTAGTAAAGGTTGGACCGGCGGAGTGCTCAATTGGAATCACACCTGCTCCCTCGGGTGCGCCGCCATGGAATGCAGGCAACTGCCCCAACTACGGCCAGTATGTGTTCGCTTATCGCGTCGTCATCGGCAACGGATCACGTTGGAGCAGCAGCATCGGCAATCCGGGCGGTGCGGTTCAAACGGATGGAACCATCTCCGCGAGCGATATCGCCACCAATGGCGGCGACATTGCCGTAAATTTCCCGACCGTTACTGGGATGACATTAACCCCCGGCACTTTCGGACTGGTTTCGGAAATGTATTCCGATGTCAGCTTCCTGAATTTTTTCTCGATCTTGGGCAACCCCACGCTCTATGCACGCAGCATTTCTTAGGAGAGGCGATAGAAACAATATGATGGCGAGTAAAAGGAGACGATCCACACAAGGCGGCGTGGCGATCTTGTTCTATGCCACCATGCTGATCTTCGTAGTCGGATGCGTAGGGCTGGCGGTGGACGTCGGGACGATCTACATGATCAAGTCCCGCTTGAGTTCCGCGGCGGACGCTGCGGCCCTGGCCGCCGGCCGTTCGGTGAATCTGACCAATACCGTTGCACAGGCGACCATCAATGCCGGCAACACCGCGAGCCAATTCTTTGCGGCGAATTTTCCCTCCGGATATTTCAACTCGATGGGTACCCCGACGGTAACTCCGAACCTCACCCAGGAGGCGGATGAGAATGGCAACCCGAGCGGCGTGGTGGATATCAGAGTGGACGCCAGTGTGGCAGCCCCCACGTACTTCATGAATATCTTTAACGTGCATAGCGTCACCATCGCCGCTACCGGAACAGCCAGCCGGCGTGGTCTTGTCATGATGCTGGTTCTGGACCAATCCAGTTCCATGGGCAACGGCCCGGGGAGCTCATGCGAAGCCATGAAAGCATCCGCGCAGAACTTCATCACATTGTTCAGTCCGTTCGATCAGATTGGCTTGATCACGTTTGATATCACCGCGCATCTGTTAGATCCGCCGACCGACCCCATTTCCACCGTCTCTACCAACATCGGCAATATCAACTGTGGCGCGAACACCAACACCATCTCGGCGCTCGAACTGGCCTACCAGCAGATCAAAAACACGGGCAAACCGCTCGCACTGAATACGATTGTGCTGTTCACCGACGGATCGCCCAACGGAATCACCGCGAATTTCCCGGCGCGCGCCGCAGTGGATTCGCGCTACGGACCGTCACTGAACTCACCCGATGGATCGCGCGGTACCGTCGGGCCGGCGCCGCCTGCACAAACCTTGCCCAACAGTTGCGACGATGTGGGCCCTTCCAGCTACAGCACCAATAACCATGCCATCTGCGTCAACATGCCGGCGGTTTGCACAGTTTCGGGTGACACCATCTTTGGAACCATCGCTCAATGGGGGAACCAGAACTCGTGGGGCGCAGACACGTTTGGAATCGCCAATCCAACCGATACTCAATCTGCCAGCATCCCCGCATCCTGCAATTACCAAAGCGCGCTGACGGCTGATGGCCGCACTGTGCGCCAGTTCGTCGCATACATCCCGGACAACGATTCCTACGGCAACAACCTGCACGGAGTGCCTGCCACCGGAACGGGGCCAACGGTAGCGGGCGGAATGGTTACCCGAGATACGTGGCTCTTTCAGACCAATAATATTTGTAGTCTGGATGCATCGGTCTCGCCGAGTTGTAAGAACACCGGTGATTCCTGGGGCAGCTATCCCGGAGTGGGTACCGGTTCCAACTTTTTCACTTCAGGTCCTTATTCAGGGTTCTTCCGTCCCGACCAGCCGAATTCCATCGTTGCCGCGGCCATGAACGGCACAATGTCCGAAGCCTTCCGGATTCGATCGGATACCACATATCATCCGGTGATCCATACCATTTATCTCACCGGAAACTCGCTGGATTCCGTGGATCGCGAATTCCTTCCCATCGTGGCCAACGCCGCTCAGATCACGGCGCTGCCGTATGATCCGCAATACAATTCGACGCTGCCACCTGTGAACCTGTATGCCAACCCGGCTTATCAGACCAGCCAGGAGACCGGAAAATACCTGGTGACCGCGGATAAGAACGCACTCACCGGGTTGTTCGCCCAGCTCGCTAGCGAGGTCTTGCGCCTCAGCCGGTAATCGCCATGCACGCACTACTTCTACTTGCTCTATTTCAAGCGGCGCCTGCCGCTGTACCGCTGCGCTCCGGTTGCTCGGCGGATGACCCGCAGACCGCATCCGTCAGTTCCAGTGACCGCGTGGAAGTGCAAACCGCGCTCGCCGGCGATAGCCTGACATGCTACAAAATCAACGTCAGCCGCGGCGAAACAAGACTTACCGGCTACGTTCTGGGTGAATCGCTCCCCGCCATTGCGGCGTTTGTGCACCAGCGGGAACGTGTCTCTGAGGAATCCGCAAAAGAAGAAGCACGGCTCGCCCGGGAAGCGGCGGCGCGGCCGAAACCGCAAGCCAATGAGCCGGCAAGATCCACAGATCCTCTTGTCTCGACGCAGTTCGCGGAGTTTAGCGGCCGGGACGCGCTGGGAAAGCCGGTGAGTCTCTCCGGTCTGAGAGGACATGTCACGGTTGTGACCTTCTGGTCTCCCAAAAGCGTCCGGTCCATCTCCGAGCTGACCCGCGTGCTTCCGCTCTACAATCAATTTCACCGCAGCGGTTTGGCGGCCATTGGCGTGAGCATGGACCCCAAGGCCGGCCGGATCGCCGATGCCTTGGACGACGTTACTTTGCCCTGGTCCCAAATGCCCGACCAGAGCGGCTTGGCCGCCCGCTATAACGTGGATCCCAGGGCCGGGAAGACCTTCGTTCTGGATGCCTCCCACCGCATTGTCGCCGCCGGACCTATGGGCCCTGACATCGTCAAGGCCGTCCACCAGTTGATGGATGCCCCGGCTGGCCAGTAATTCGCGGAACTAACCCAGTTCCCCCGGCGTATCTCTTACCAATATGTTGTTCAAAGAGATCCGCCAAGCCATCCGTCTGCTCGCCAAGAATCCAGGCTTTACCACTATTGCCGCGCTCTCGCTCGCCCTCGGTATCGGGGCCAACAGCGCCATGTTCAGCCTCGCCGATGCTATTCTGCTGCGGCCGATACCGGTTCCCCAGGCGAGCCATGTCCTGAACCTGAGAACGGCAACTCCCTCCACGCCGCTGGATGGCGTGTCGTTCCCTGAGTACCGCGACATTCGCGAAAAGAACCAGTCGCTGTCAGGCCTGGTAGCTTTCCAGTTCACTACGGTTGGCTTCGCCACTACAGCGAAAGCGCTGCCGCAGATGCGCATGGGGCAAATGGTCTCCGACAACTTCTTCCGCGTGCTGGATGTGCAGCCGTCGCTTGGCCGGGCGTTTCTCCCTGACGAAGGAAAAGTTCCGGGACGCGACGCCATCGCCATTCTGAGCTATCACTTTTGGGGGCTCTGGTGCAAACTCAAGCCTACGGTGAGATCGGTTGAGCTCCGCCTAGTTGAGTGATTGCGAATGTGTCAAGCTGCGAGTGCCGCGTTCCACAGTTCCGTCATCGTCGCATTACACCCGCCAAGTTTGCCGATCTTGAACTGCCCCTTCTTGATCTTCTCTGCTAGCTCGATTCCGGAGATCGTTACGACCGCGTTGTCGAATCGCTTGAAGCCCAGCATCGGCCGGATTCGTTGCTTCACTCTCCGATGGTCCTGCTCTACCAGATTGTTCAAGTACTGGCTGGATCGAACCTGGACGCGACCCGGAAGTTCGCCGTCTTCCTTCATCTCTCGCACCGCCCGGTGCGACGCCGCATAGGCGTCCAACGTGATCTTCGTGGGCACGCGAGTGTTCTTCATTGCGCTGCGCAGAAACGATTTGGCGGCGTTTACGTCCCGCTTCCGGCTGAGAAAGAAATCGACCGTTTGGCCCGCTTTGTCGACGGCGCGGTACAGGTATACCCATTGCCCGTGAACCTTTATATAAGTCTCGTCCATCCTCCACGATCCGCCCACGGGCCGAGCGTAGCGCCACCAGCGCTTTTCGAATTCTGGAAGGTAGCGCTGCACCCACCGCAAGATCGTTGTATGGGTCACCGAGATCCCCCGATCCGCCATCATGATCACCAGATCCCGCAAGCTCAGTTTGAAGCTCGTGTACCAGCTCACGCACCAAATGATGATCTGTCGGTCGAAGTGCCGTCCTCTGAACAGATCCTCGATCGGGACGAACCGTTGCATCTCTTCATCATCGCCCGCCTCCCTCGCGTTTGCACCAGAGCCTACCGCACCACGGTGGTAATCGA
>PMOK01000147.1 GCA_003162425.1 Bryobacterales bacterium
GCCGTCGCGCAAAAAAAAGGCAAGCTCGAGATGGCCGAAGGCGGTACCGTTTTGTTGGACGAGATCGGCGAGCTTTCCCCGATCCTGCAAGCAAAATTGCTGCGCGTGCTCCAGGAGCGCGAAATGGAACGCGTGGGTGGCACCAAGACCATTAAGCTCAGCCTGCGCATTCTGGCCGCCACCAATCGCGATCTCGATGAAGCCGTCAAGCAGGGCGTCTTCCGGCAGGATCTTTATTACCGGCTCAACGTGGTGGTGCTGAAAGCGCCTGCTTTGCGCGACCGTCCTGAAGACATTTTGCCCTTGGCCGAACACTTCGCCAAAAAATTCGCGCGCGAGTGCGGGCGCAAAATCACAGGCCTGGCACCGGCCGCGCGAGCGTACCTGCGCGGCTATTCCTGGCCCGGCAATGTCCGGGAATTAGAGAACGCCATCGAGCGCGCGGTAGTGCTCGGCACTGCCGATACAATTCTCCCTGAGGATCTGCCCGAGCACATCCGCGAGTCACGCCCGGCCGAGGTCTCCACCACTTTATACGAGGAAGCCGTAGAAGACGCCAAGCGGAAAGTGGTCCTGAAAGCGTTCGAACAGGCCAACTACGAACACGAGATCGCTGCCAAAATCCTGGGCCTCCATCCGAACTACCTCCACAAGCTAATCCGCACCATGGATTTGAAAGGGGCTCTCAAAAAGGCGGGAAAATAAGCCGCTGGTTTCTGGTTTCTAGTTTCTGGTTTAACCCCGGACGCCGCTAACCAGAAACCAGAAACTATTCCGCTTTGAATAGGGGCTGCCCCGCCAACGCCGTCCGGAACCCGAACACCGCCAGAGCCGCGATAAACAACAGTGTAAAGACCGTGTCGCCCGCGTACCAAACCGACCAATCCGTGTTCACTGGAAACTGATTCACGAAGACAGCGACGAAAAGCGCGGCGGCCACGGCCAGCAGTCCGAATTGCATCAGAGTGAATACCATTAAGCCGAAGAACACAATGTTGACCGGCCACGCGATGAACGGATTCGGGTCGTTCGGAGCGTTCATAGCAGCCAGCAAAATAATCACCACGCCGGCGGCCAACCACTGTTTCCGCAGCAACACGCGAAACAGAAAAATCAGGAAAAGAATGCCAAGCGATTTACTCAGCGTGTCCACAAACAAGTACAGAAAATCACCGGCCAGGTACCGCCCTCCTAAAAGAGTCTCCAGATCTGTCGACACTTTCGTGGCCGGAGTCCCGTGGATCCCGTACAGTAAGTTGCCAAAGCCTTGAACCAGCGCCAACACAACGCCGCTGAGACATCCGATCAGTAAATCGCGGCCAACTAGCGGATCTCGAAACCCACCGGCCAGCACACGGCTCCAGCTAATCATTGTTTGCGGCCAGCGCCGGCGGACAAACGGCTCGAAGGATACGTACGTAAGAGCCAGAGTTACCGCGCTAAATACAGATCGCATCGCCGCCATGACGAACAGGTCGGCTTCTCCGGCGCCCGCCGCATGCGTCCCGCCGATCAGCCAACTTCCCAGATGAACGCAAAGCACGAACAACGCCAAACGGACAGCTCCGCGCACATCGCCTCGTCCCAGACGCAGATTGTAGCGCGCGAACGGAACCGATCCAATCATCACGATCAATTCCAAGGCGAGATAAACCAACGATCCGGGCGATCGATCATTGGTCGGCTGCGTGGGACTCCCAGCCTGAAATTGCGTTAGGATCTCGGCGTAGCTCACCGGACGCCCATGATACGTCGCTGCCTCCACGCGAATTGGAATCTCGGGCATCTCCGGATAATTGCCACGCCACGCCATGCGTGCATCCGCCATCACTGCGGGCGCCCATTCAGGTTCCACGGCCTTGAATCGCGCGATATCGAGACCCGCCGCTACGAAGAATACCTGCCAGTCGGGCTCTGGCCACGGGCCTTTCCCACTATCAACCTCGGGCGGCACCGCGAGGAAGCCACGCATCCGGCCCTGCATATCGGTGGAAATCTCCAGCATTCCCGGAACGGTTTCGGGCGGATCGCTGCGAGTAACGCGCGGAATGTCCGATGCGTGGCGCGGCGCCAGCGGCACTGGGCTCGCGCGATACACGAACGCCACTGCTGGCGGACGGCTTGGCGCCAGCTGCGCGCCCTTCGTTTCGTTCCACCGGCGCATTACAATGTTGATGCCGCCGAAACGGTAATCGAAAACATAAGCGCTCGAAACCGGCGTGCCTGTATAGCCGAGTTTCTGACTGATCTCGCGAGCCTTCGCCAGCAGCACTTCCGGTGGATTGTCCATCGGAATCTTGGTCAACAAATTGATTCTCTGATTAACTGCGGCATAGATTGCCATTCCGGCGATAACTGCTATCAGGCAGCTCGCCGTCATCACGCGGTTGCATTTAGCATTCTGGCCGGAAGCCGCCACCATTTCGGGCGACGGTGTTTCTCCCGCCGCCAGCGCTGCCGCCAAAGCATCGCCGCCCGGCAGCCCGGCTGAAACAGCCAGCGCGGAATCCGGCCGATTACGCGGATCGGGCGAGAGGCATTGCAGGATGACGTTCTCAACCGCCGGATCGATCTCCTTGACGATATTTCGGGGAGCCACCGGCATCCCTTCTTCGGTCAGCTTGATCAGCTCCGCGCGAGTGGAAGCATTGAACGGCCGCTTCCCGGTGAACATCTCATACAGCACCACGCCCAACGCATACACGTCGCTCTTCGCGGACACCTCTTTTCCGGACAGCTGCTCCGGCGCCATGTAGCCGGGCGTTCCATTGCGGGCCTCCGCGCCATCGATCTGTCCCATGATTCCCGCCAGGCCAAAGTCCGTGATCAACACCTGGCCGCGCCCGTCGATCATGATGTTGCCGGGCTTGAGATCGCGATGCAGCACGCCTTTGTTGTGCGCCGCCGCCAAGCCCGCACAGAGTTTCCGAGCTATTTCGAGCGCTTTGTCTCGCGGCAATCGCCCGATCCTTCTGAGCAACGAGTTCAGATCTTCGCCATCCACGTACTCCATGGAAAGGTATGGAATTCCTTCCACCTCGCCGATGTCATAAACACGGCACACGTTGGGATGCGCCACTTGCCGGGCGATGCGGACTTCATTATGGAAACGGGCCAGCGCTTTCGGATCCTCAGCCATTTCCTGCGGCAGAAACTTGAGAGCCACCTGCTGGCCGAGCCGCAGATCGGTGGCGCGATAAACTTCGCCCATTCCACCTGCGCCTAGTTTGCTGACGATGCGATACCGATCGCCCAACAGCGTGCCCGGCACGAAGCGGCCATCATCAGACGAGGGATCCGACGATAGCGGTCGCACAAAAGACACTTGCGTCGCGATCATAGAAGCCGGCGAGCTGGACGAGAGCGCATTGGCACATGCACTGCAAAACCGGCTAGTCTCCGGATTGTCTGTTGCACAGCGGCTGCACTTCATTTGCCGTCCCTAATTATAATGGTGAGTACCAGCGTCCATGTTCCAGCCACATATTAGGGCCACCCCAGCACGTTCGTAACGGGCGCGAAGTAAGGCGGCTTTTGGAAACTAACATTCAGAATCCGATTCCGGCCGAGAGCGTGGTCCGGTCAGCGGGCATCGTCTCAGTGGCGGTGGCCATGTCACGCCTCACCGGACTGGTTCGCGAAATGGTGATGGCCCGGCTGTTCGGCGCCGGGTTCGTTTACGACGCCTTCCTGCTGGGGTTCCGCATTCCCAATCTCACTCGCGATCTGTTCGCGGAAGGCGCCCTGTCCTCGGCCTTCGTCCCCATCTTCACGCAGACGCTTTCGCAGAAGGGCAGAAGAGAAGCAGCCGTCCTTTCGAACCTTGTGGCGACGGCGCTGATTCTGATTGTCGGCGTGGTCTGCGTGTTAGGTGTCATCTTCAGCCCCACGCTAGTCCTTTTGCTGGCCGAAGGATTCCGCCAGGTGCCCGGCAAATTCGAGCTCGCCGTGAAGATGACCCGCATCATGTTTCCGTTCTTGCTGCTGGTGGCGCTGGCCGCGCAGGCCATGGGAGTGCTCAACGCCTGCAACCGCTTTGCCGTGCCCGCTCTCGCGTCCACGTTCTTTAACATCGGTTCGGTTGCGTTTGGACTGGCCTTCGGCTACTGGCTTGGCCCATTAATCGGCGTCGAGCCGATCTCCGGAATGGCCATCGGAGTGGTGCTGGGCGGAGCACTGCAACTCATCTGGCAACTGCCATCGCTGCGGCGGGAAGGATTCAGTTTTCATCCCAGCTTCGATTGGAATCATCCCGGTCTGCGCAAGATTTTCACGCTCATGGGTCCGGCGATTCTGGGCAACGCCGCGGTACAGATCAACGTGATGGTGAACACCAACTTCGCATCCCGCATTCCAGGCAACGGTCCGGTGAGCTGGCTGGGCTACGCGTTCCGCTTTATGCAATTGCCCTTGGGATTGTTTGGAGTGGCCATCGCCTCCGCGACACTGCCTTCGATTTCGCGAAGCGCCGGCGCGGGAAACTTCGAGGAATTCCGGCGCACGCTCTCCAAATCTCTCGGCATGGTATTTCTTTTGACGCTGCCCTCGTCAATCGGGCTGATTGTGTTAGGTGATAGCATGATCGGCGCCATCTACCAGGGCGGGAAGTTTCGAGCGTACGACACACATCAGACCGCGCTGGCGCTCTCCTGCTACGCTGTCGGCCTGGCTGGATATGCCGCGCTCAAGGTATTGAATCCGGCGTTCTACGCACTGCATGACGCGCGGACGCCGATGCTGATCAGCTTGGCTTCGATCGCCGTCAATTACATCACAGCGGTATTACTGCTCCGGACCACCAATCTGAGTCACGCCGGCCTGGCGCTTTCCACGTCCACCGTGGCGATCTTCGGAGCGGTGGCGCTGTTCGCCATCCTCCGCGGCCGGATCGGCGGGATCTACGGCAGAAACCTGGCGAGCAGTATCTGGAGAATCACGCTAGCGTCCTCGGTGATGGGCGTCGCCGTTTGGCTCTCGAGCCACGGCATGCAAGCCTGGCTCGGCACCACGCGCTGGGCCCGCCTGGCCGATCTCGCGACATCCATTCCATTCGGCCTGGTAATCTTCTACGCTGCCTGCCGCATCTTGCGCGTAACTGAGCTCGACCTGGCCACGCGTTCGCTGGTCGGGCCCATTCTTCGCCGCCTACGGTAGATAGCAAGAGGTGATGACCATGAAATGCTTTAGTCCAAAGATCCGAACCGGACTTCTCTGTTGCGCATTGTCGGCTCTCACATCTTGCGCGCGGCTCGACCATTCAACGAATTCGGGGTTGCAGCGCGAGCTTATCGAGCGGTCGAGGCAAGGGCTGGCACTGGCGCAGTACCAAACACGACCGGTATTGCAAATCAACCTGCTTCTCTTCGACGGCAGCAGCAAGCGTCTGGAGGTCGCCTGTTGCTCGCGCGCCGAAGCCCCCACTATCTCGCGGAACAGATTGGTCGTAGTTGACATGACGTCTTCCCCGTCTCTCAATCCCCTCCGTGTTAGCCCTTCCGACTTCCTCCAGCAACTTCGAGTATGCGGTGGGCAAGTCGTTGTAATGGACACCCGCAACACCGTATTGGCGCGTTCCGAAATACGGATCTGGCCCGCTGAAGTGTCCTTATCGCCCGACGAACGACTCTTCGCTTTTGTCAGCGCTTTGCAAGGCGGGCAACAAAGGGATCAGGGTCTCTACGTAGCGGGATTCGGGAAAGGGGAAGCGCGGAAGCTTATGAACGTTACGCGGCCGACGTCCCACGACGGATACCAGGTACATACGACGGTGGACTGGTCCCCCGACGGCAAGAGCCTCGTCTTCAACGGCGACGGCGCCGTACTCCTGGTAGACTTGCGCACGGGAAGATCGCGAAAAGTTGCGGATGGCAGCGCTCCGCTTTGGTCGCCATCAGGGGACTGGATATCGTATGTCACGCCAGATCGGGAGGCTGCTCTGCTCAACGTTTCGAGCGGCGAATCAAGACGCATTGATCCTGGAAAGAAGACGGGCACACCTCTAGAATGGTCGCCCGACGGCAAGTATCTTCTTATTCTGGAGGGTGAGGGCTCGCACGTCCCATATGGATGCCTTTGGGTGTATCGGGTTTCCGACGGTGCATTCGTTCCGATTCCGAACTACTACGGCACAGGAGGTCCCAGAGCGCAGTGGATTCAGCTTTGATGCGTTCGACGCCTACCCCGCCGGCTTTCGCAGCGCCGTAATCGCCTTCCGGATCTCCGCCAGCGGCGCATCGTCATTGAACGTCACCACGCCGTTCTTCACCTGGATGCCCAACTTGCGCCACAAATCATCCAGATCGGTTTCAACCGGACTGGCCTTCATTCGATTGTAGAGATCGGCCAGCACCGTCGTGCCGGTGGAGCGATCTCCAACTTTCAGCACCTTCTCGATGGGCCATTCGTGAACGATGGTGCCGCCTGCCGCCACAATCGCGCGCATCGCGTCTTGCAGTCCTTTTTGATTTCGCGTGCGCTGCCGAATCTGGATGTCGGCCATCAGCCAGTACAGCGCGCCGCCCCAGTAGGTTCGTCCCCAGGTGTGCGTATTGTCCAGCCCTTGGTCGCCCGCCTCCGGCAGACCCTGTGGCATATATTTCGCCATCTCGCCCCAAACCTGCTCCACCTTCAGATTGCCGATCTGACAGCGCGCGATCGGTTCGATATAGGTGGCCATTCCTTCTTCGATCCAATGATGCTCGCGTCCATCGCCCGCGATGTCAGGGAACGCCATATGGGTTAGTTCGTGAGTCATCATCCAGTCGGTATCGAGCTCTTTCTGGCTGGTATGTTGTCCCACCGAGATTCGCGTGAATCCGCCGTCCGAGCCGTAGGTGGTTCCGTGAAAGATTCCACTGCGTCCTTCGGCGGGGTGCACAAGGATTCGAGGATGAGGAAGCGGAAAGCGGCCGAAGTATTCCGTAACCGCTTCCGCCGCGGTCGTGATCCAGGCCAGGATACGTTCTTGCGGCAGGTCGATCTTTCCTGGAGCGAACGTCACGTCGATCACCGCGCCGTCCACTTTAATTTGCGCCGGGGGCAAACTATCTTCAGCAGCCAAAAGAGCGCTGAAGGCCCAGCCGACGCTTAGGAACAAAGCGAGAATTCGGAAGCATGGCATCCTACGTATGATGCTTGACAGTGCCTTTCACGTTACGTTCCGCCCTCGAAATACTTGGGGCTTCGAAGGAAATGTTAAGATGCACGTAGATGGCTGCAGATATTGAGCAGGTCGCCCGCCTACAATCGCTGGATTTGAAGATTGCGGAGCTAGAGCGGGAAGTTGCCACCCTTCCGAAACACATCGCGCAGATCGAGAAGGCGCTGGATTCCCACCTTCGCAGATTGGAGGCCGATCGGGCCGCGCTGGTGGCGAACCAAAAAGAACGGAAGCGCCTGGAAGACGACGTCAAAGTAGAGTCGCAGAAAATCTCGAAGCTGAGAGACCAGATGCTGGGAGCCAAAACCAATGAGCAGTATCGCGCCTTCCAGCACGAGATCACTTTCTGTGAAGATTCCATCCGCAAGGCCGAAGATCGCACCCTGGATTTGATGTCCGAGGCCGAGCCGCTGGATGTGAACGTAAAGAAAGCGGAAGCCGCGCTAAAAGAAGAGAAACAGACTGTTGAAGCGGAGAAGACGCGTGCCCGCGAACGAACCGCCGTGGATCAAAAGCAGCTCGAGCAACTGCGGGCCGAACGCAAGACCTTGGTCGCGGGCCTGAAACCGCAGACCTACAGGGACTACGAACGCATTCGCAAGAAATGGCACGGAGCAGTGGTGGCCGAGATCGAGAACGGACGCTGCGGGGCTTGTCAGATCGTACTGCGTCCGCAGTTTTTCCAGGATCTGCGGCACAGCGAAGAGTTGATGTTCTGTGAAAGCTGCGGCCGCTTCCTGCACTATAATCCGCCAGTGAGCTTTGAGCAAGACCTGGCCGCGCATCAGTAGCTCGAAACATTACGTTGCCCAAGTGCCGCCCCACGGCTTGCGCTACCATGCTTGTCATGGCCCGCCTCGTTCTCGCGTTCCTGATCGCTTCGGTGACCCTCCCCGCCCAAACCGTTATTCGGCTGGGGACGCTGGTACCTAAAGGATCCCGCTGGCACGACATCCTGCTCAACATGGGCGAGGAATGGAAGAAGGCTTCCGGCGGCAAGATCGAGCTGAAAATTTATCCCGGCGGCGAGCAGGGCGACGAGCCGGAGATGGTCCAGAAGGTCCGCATCCATGGCCTACAGGCCGTCGCGATTTCAGGCGCCGGTTTGAGCGGAATCGACGCCGCTGTTTCAGCTTTGCAAATTCCGATGATGCTGGATTCCTGGGAGGAACTGGATTACGTCCGCGACCACATCTCTGCGCGCCTGGAAAAAGGAATGGCGCAGCGCGGCTTCATTGTTCTCAATTGGGGCGACGCCGGCTCGGTACATTTCTTCACCAAGCGGCCGGTTTCCCGTCCCGACGAAATCCGTGGGTTGAGATTGTGCGTCTTGCAGGGCGACAGCGTTACTTTCGAACTATACAAGTCGAACGGCTTTCATCCGGTCGCGCTCGCGGCCACCGATATTCTCACCGGCCTCCAAACCGGGTTGATTGAAGCATTCCAATCGCCGCCGTTGATTGCACTGAGCAACCAATGGTTCGGCGGCGCGAAGAACATGCTGGATATATCGTTCGCGCAACTGGTGGGCGCGACGCTGATCGACAAAGGCGTCTGGGATAAGATCCCGGCGCCGGTGCAAAAGCAGATGCTCGCGTCCGCACGTACCGCGGGCGTGGCCCTGCGCGCTGAGATCCGCACAGCCGAAGCCGGCGCGGTCCCGATCATGCAGCAGTTCGGCCTCAATGTAGTGCACCCCGATGCCAAAACGGTCGCGGAATGGCGCAAACTTACCGAAAGTATCTGGCCGAAGTTCCGCGGACCCGTGGTTCCCGCTGATCTGTTCGACGAGGTGAAACGGCTTCGCGACGAATACCGCAAAGCTCATCCGGTGGCCACTGCGGCGGTTAAGCCGTGAGCCAGGCGCCCCCACCTCCCGAAACTACCGGACCCAGCACACCATTTCAAACTTTCGAGAACTTCTTCTCCGTTGTGGCGCTCTCTTTAATGACAGTGCTCCCGGTGATCGAGATGGCCGCGCGGCAGTTTCGCTGGTCCGGCATCCCTGGTTCAGCAGTGGTGGTGCAGCAGCTCACGCTGTGGATCGGGATGCTGGGCGGCATGCTCGCCTCGCGCTCGGACCGGCTGCTCGGATTGTCTTCCAGCTCGTTCCTGCCAGAATCGTGGCGCGGACCCGCCAAGGTGCTTTCCGGCGCGGCCCTGGCCGCCGTTTCCACTTGCCTGGCCTGGGCCAGTTACGTATTCGTGACATCGGAACGCGACTCTGGAGCGTATCTGCTGCCCGGCGTGCCAAAGTGGACCGCCCTGTCCATAATGCTGATCGGTTTCGCCGTGATCGCTCTGCGCGCCGTCTCGCATTCGAGCAAAAGCTGGAAGGGCCGCGCGGTGGCCGCTCTCGGACTCTTCATCCCGGCTCTGATCGGATTTGTCATTCCCGTCGGCACGGTCGGCGTACTCCCGCTGTCGCTGACCGCTCTCTTGATCGTTAGCGTGCTCGGCCTTCCCATTTTCGCCGTGTTCGGTGGACTCGCTCTCCTGCTTTTCTGGAACGCCGGAACGCCCGCCGCTTCCGTTCCTGTCGAAATGTATCGCCTGGTGGCATCGCCTCTGCTGCCGTCCATACCGTTATTTACTTTGGCCGGCTATTTCATGGTGCAAGGCGGCGCCACCGTTCGCTTGTTGCGCGTGTTCACCGCGCTGTTTAGCTGGATACCCGGCGGCCTTGCTATTGCCACCGTCGCCATCTGCACTGTTTTCACTTTTGCCGGCTCGGGGCTCACCATTCTATCGCTGGGTGGATTGCTGGTGCCCATGCTGGTTAAAACGCGCTACCCGGAGAATTTCTCCATTGGATTGCTGACCTCATCCGGATCGCTCGGCCTCTTGTTTCCCACCAGCATTCCCGCGATTCTCTACTGCGTGTATTCGCGGACGCCCATGCCCCGCTTATTCACCGGCGCGATCCTACCCGAACTTCTGATGGTGAGCTGTGTAGCGGCAGTGGGAATTTACATGGGATTAAAGTACGGAGCGGTTCGCGAACGCTTCGTGCCTCGCGAAGCTGCGGCCGCAATCTGGAAAGCCAAGTGGGAGTTGGCGCTGCCGGTGATCATGGTAGTGGGCCTGTTCGGCGGATTTGGTACGCTAACCGAGGCCGCCGCACTCACCGCTTTTTGCGCGTTCGTCGTGGAAGTCTTCATCTATCGCAACCTCAAACTAACGCGCGATTACCGGGAAGTATTTATCGAGTGCGCCACCATCGTAGGCGGCATCCTGCTGATCATGGGCGTCGCGCTCGGTTTCACCAATTATCTGGTTTATGCCGAGGTGCCTGCGAAACTGATCGCGTGGGTACAGACGCACGTCGAATCCAAATACCTCTTCCTGCTGCTGCTGAACGGCGCGTTACTGCTGGTGGGCGCGATCATGGACATATTCGCCGCGATTCTGGTGGTGGTGCCGCTAATCCAACCACTCGCCGCCGTCTACGGCATCGACCCCGTGCAGATGGGCGTCATCTTCATCGCCAACCTCGAGTTGGGTTATCTGCATCCGCCGGTAGGCATCAATCTGTTCCTCTCCGCGTACCGATTCAAGAAGCCCATGGGCACCATCATCTGGGCCACGCTGCCTTTCTTGTTCATCTTGATGGGCACCGTCTTGCTGATCACCTATGTCCCATGGCTAACCACTGCGCCGCTGCACTGGTGGTTGGATAAGTGACCAATGCCCGCTCGAATTGCCGTGGAAATCCCTGAGGCTTTGGCATAATCTGCTCCGCCGCCGAGCGGCACAGTCAGGTACTTCGATTCGTTCGCTGATCGTCCAAGCCGTTGAGCAGTCCTTTCCTGAGCCCAAGAAAGGGAAAGGGAAACGCGTCACGGGCCCGATGATTAAGGGTCATGGGAAGCTTGGTCCCAACTTCCCTGTGGACGAGAATCCGCATGACCTTGTTTTTTCCTGACCTCAACGTCTGGCTAGCCGCGACTCGCTCCCGTGGCGCACGCACTCATGCGTGCCCCTTCTTGCAGCCCACGCAACGGAATGAAAGGTGGGGCGGACCCCCTGGTCCGCGACCCTGGTCCGCGCGGGTCCCCCTGGACCCGCTACCTCAAGCATCGACAAATACCAGCATCGGGCCGAGGTGGGCGTCGGCCACGGACCAGGGGGTCAACTCCACTTTGCATTCGTCCGTCCGAGAGTGTTTTCGACGGTGCGAACACGGCGCGCATGAGTGCGTGCGTCACAAGCGGGTTGTGTGGAATCGATAATTTGGCCGCGTCTTCAACGGGATCGGTGCTCTGGCCCTTCAAAGTACCAGTACCGTTGTCTCAAGCGTTCGCCAAACACCCCGAGCTATACTGGTCAAGCGGGATATATTTCTGGCCGTGATGCAACCTAGAATACCTCTTCGATATTGTTGGCTGGTTCTCTTTCTGCTGTTTGCCGGCGGGTGTTCCCGCAGCGCAAAAAGCTACCTGCAATCCGGCAAGAAATATTTTGATGCCGGAAAGTACGACGATGCCATAATCCTGTACAAGAAGGCCATCCAGAAGGAACCGAAATCGGGAGAAGCATACTATCGCCTGGCGCTCGCGGAACTGAAGCTGCGCAAGATCCCGGATGCCTATCAAGCGCTCTCGGCGGCCTCCTCGTTTTCCGCGGATAACGTCGAGATACAAAGTGTGTTCGCTGACTTTTGTTATGAGATCTATTTGCTGCAACCGGATCATCCGAAAGGTCTCTACGACAAGGTTTCCAAGGTTTCCGCGGATCTGCTGGCTAAGGACAAGAATTCCTACGACGGCCTGCGCTTGAAAGGTTATCTGGACTTGACGGACCGGAAGCCGGCAGACGCCATTGTTGTGCTCCGCCAAGCCGATCAAGTGCGTCCCATGCAGGCGCCAGTCGTCTATCCACTGGTCCAGGCGCTGATGCAGGATCATCAGGAACCAGTCGCCGAAAAGGTGGCGCTTGATTTTCTACAAAAAAACAAGACGTTCGGTCCAATGTACGATGTTCTGTTTCACTTCTACAACAACAGTGGTAGGCAGGCAGAAGCCGAGAACATCCTGAAGGCCAAGGTGGACAATAATCCAAAACAGTCCGCTTTTGTTCTCAACCTCGCCGAGTATTACCGGTTTCTGAAACGGCCCGACGACGAAAAGAAAACCTTACAACGGCTGCTGGATAATCCCAAGGATTATGAGCACCCCCACGCTCTGGTGGGAGATTTCTATCTGGCCCAGCGCGATGCGCCCGCGGCCATGGACGAATATAACCAGGGCGTGAAGTCCGATCCGCAAAACAAGGCGCTCTATCAGAAGCTTATGGTGAATGCGCTGATCCGGGAGGGAAAGAAGGACGAAGCCAAAGCCACGCTCGGGGAGCTTGCCAAGTCTCAGCCGAAGGATGATAATGTGCAACTGGCGCAGGCCACCATGTGGATCGAAGGCGGAAAGCCGGCTGACGTGGATGCCGCCATCAACGTTCTCAAGCCGCTGGTGGAAAAGAAGCCAGCCGATGCTAACCGTCACTTTCGGCTCGGGCAAGCCTACCAGTTAAAAGGGAGGTATCAAGATGCGGAAGCCGAATGGAAGGCGGCGGTTCAGAATGATCCTAAACTTTTGCCTCCCCGCATGGCCTTGGCGGAATTAAGCCTGCAGACCGGACGATTCCCCGCCGCGCTGGCTTACTGCGACGAGATATTGAGCCATGACAAGAATAACCAGGGAGCGCGCTTTTTAAAGGCCATCGCGCTAATCAGCACCTCCAGAGCCGATGAAGCGCGAACGCTATTGAATGAGTTGCTCAGAGAAGCTCCGAACTCCGTAATCGCGAAGCTGGCCATGGCCCGGTTAGAGCTTATCCAGAAACATCTGCCCGAAGCAGAAAAGGAATTCGGCGAGTTGTACAAGGTGGGCCAAACCGACTACCGGCCGTTGGATGGACTGCTGGCCACCTATCTGGCCGAGAACCAACCGGCCAAGGCATCGGCACTCATGGAGAAGGAGCTGGCAGGCGCTCCCGACAAGCCCGAGCTGATTGTCCGGCAGGCGGAGTTAAACTACCTCACCGGCAAGTATGCGGCGGCCCGGGACAGCTATCAGCGGCTGCTTGCGAAAGATCCGAATTCACCGCACCTGAATCAAAAGATCGGTGAAATATCGAGCCGGATGGGCGATAGGGATACGGCCATCCGCAGCTTTCGGAAAGCGGTCGAAACCGATCCGAAAGACCTGCGCAGCCTGGTTGAACTAGGATCTCTGCTGTTGTCGAACGGCAAGAAGCAAGAGGCGCTGGATATTTTCCGGAAGTGCTTGGCGCTGAGCCCGGATCAGCCGGCCATTTTGAATAATGTCGCCTACCTGATCGCCGATCTTAACGGAGATTCAAAAGAAGCGCTGGAGTTGGCGCGCAAGGGATTGCAAAAAGCGCCGGGCGATCCGCACCTTACCGACACGGTCGGCTTCATCTATTGGAAGCAGCATCTCAACGACAGCGCCCTGCAAACATTTCGATCGGTGGTCCAGAAAGTTCCCGATAACCCCACCTATCGCCTGCACCTCGCCAATGCACTGCTCGCACAGGGAGACAAGAGCGGGGCCAGAACGCAACTGGAAGCAGCCCTGCTGCGGAATCCCGCAAAGGATGAGGAGAGCGAGATCAAGACGTTGCTCGCCCGCATCGGGCAGTAGCGCACGCACTCTGCGTGCCGCGTTCACACTCGTGTGAACGCCTGGATTTTTCCCACAGCTTGTGTTCGCATGAGTGTATCTCATGGGCTTGCAGCCCATCCAATGGAATGACAACCTTCGACCAGCGAGTGGAGCGGACCCCCTGGTCCGCGCGGGTCCCCCTGGACCCGCTACCTCAAGCACTGACAAATACCAGCAGCAGGCCGACGTGGGCGTCGGCCCCGGACCAGGGGGTCCGCCCCACTTTGCATTCGTCCATCCAGGACCAAGCGCTTTCGACGGTGCGAACATGGCACGCACGAGTGCGTGCGCTACAATTTGTTTCATCAAGGGAGACGAATTTGTGCGATTGAGCGTCCTTGTGGGATTGATGTGCTGTCTGGTCTTGGCGCAAGAGCGCCGCGCGCCTGTGCAGGAAAGCTTCCGCTTCCGCGCCATGGGACCGGCTGTCGGGAACCGGATCTCAGCCGCAGCTGGCATTCCGGGCGATCCATCCAGCTACTACGTGGGAGCCGCATCGGGCGGCGTTTGGAAATCCACCAACGGCGGCACGACATGGAATCCGATCTTCGACAACCAGCCCGTGGCCGCCATCGGAGCGCTGGCGGTGGCTTCGTCCGATCACAAAGTGGTCTGGGCGGGAACGGGTGAAGCGTGGGCCATCCGCGATGTCGACATGACGGGCGACGGAGTCTACAAGTCCATCGACGAAGGCAAGACCTGGACGCACATGGGCCTGGATGCAACCGGGCGCATCGGACGCATCGTGATCCATCCCACGAATCCAGATGTTGTTTTTGTGTGTGCCTTGGGACGCCTCACCGGCCCCCAGCAGGAGCGCGGAGTCTATCGCACCAGTGATGGCGGAAAGAATTGGGAACGCGTTTTGTTCGCCGACGCAAACACGGGCTGCTCAGGCCTCGCTATGGATCCGCACAATCCGCGCGTGTTGTTTGCCGGAATGTGGCAAGTGGAAATGCACACTTACGGCATGTTCAGCGGCGGCCCCTCCAGCGCGGTCTACGTTTCGCGCGACGGCGGTACCAAGTGGACACGCCTGGAAGGTCACGGGTTGCCAAAATCGCCCGTGGGCAAAATTGATGTTGCTGTTGCCCCTACGGATTCCGGCCGCGTTTACGCGTTGATTCAAACTGCCGATCAAGGCTCGTTATGGCGATCGGATGACGGTGGTGAAAATTGGAGCGTGGCCAGTTGGGCGCGTGCGTTGATCGGGCGTGCCGGCTATTACATCCGCATCGCAGTATCTCCTTCGAACGAAGACGAAGTGCTAGTGGCGAACAGCAGTTTTCACCTATCCAGCAACGGCGGAAAGACATTTAAGACAGTCCCCTGGGGCGGCGACACGCACGATATCTGGATTGATCCGACGGACGCCAATCGCATCCTGGTGAGCCATGATGCCGGGCTCTACATGACCAAGGATCACGGCCAAACGTCGACTCGCGTCACGCTTCCGATTGGGCAGATGTATCACGTGGAAGTGGACAACGACGTTCCATATCGCATCTACGGCAACATGCAGGACGATGGCACCATGCGTGGCCCGAGTAACTCGCCCGAAGTAAGCGCTTTTGTGCCGAGTGCTGGACCGGGTGCTGGTTTCGGGGGGGGCGGCGGATTCGGCCGCGGTTTCTTCAGCACCTGGGATCACGGGCTGGGCGGCTGCGAATCCGGCTTTACGCTTCCGGACCCGGCCGACCCCAACATCGTGTGGGCCACTTGCTATGGCGATGAGGTGACCCGCTACGACTACTCCACCAAGATGGCGCGCTCCGTCAGCCCGTGGCTGCACACTCTGGATTCAGAACCAAACGCGGCCAAATATCGCTGCCATTGGACGCCGCCGATGGCCATCGATCCTTTCGAACACAACGTCGTATATTACGGATGCCAGGTTATCTTCCGAACTTCCAACGGGGGCACCAGCTGGAACGTAATCAGCCCGGATTTATCGACACAAGATCCCAGCCGCATCGTGTCGTCGGGGGGAATTGTGGGCGACAATCTGGGCCAGTTCTATGGCGAGGTTGTTTTTTCTATCGCACCGTCCGATGTTCAGAAGGGGCTGATCTGGGCGGGCACCAACGACGGCAAGGTCTGGTACACGAAGGATGGCGGAACGAAGTGGAACGATGTCACAAAAAACATCAGCGGAATGCCGGCCTGGGGTGTCATCACCAAGATCCAGCCATCTCATTTCGACGCTGGAACGGCATACATCGCGGTGGACCTGCATTTGATGGACAACCGCGACCCATTCATTTTCAAGACGACCGATTTCGGCGAGACCTGGACTAAAATCAGCGACAGCCTGCCCAAGGGGCCGCTCGCATATGCGCGCGTGATCACCGAAAATCCGAATCGCAAGGGCATGTTGTTCGCGGGCACGGGCAACGCGCTGTATTATTCCATGGACGACGGTGGAAATTGGAAGCAGCTCAAAGACGGATTGCCGCCCGCGCCGGTTTCGTGGATCGTGGTGCAAAAGAATTATCACGATCTGGTGGTGTCGACATATGGGCGTGGTTTCTATATTCTCGAAGATCTCACGCCGCTCGAACAGCCGGAGACTGGCACGGAGGCGTCCGTGCAGTTGTACGCGCCGCGAGCCACTTACCGTGTATTGTCCCGCGGGCGCGCTTTGCTGAATTATTCGCTCAAGGAGCCGGCCAAGGATGAAATCAAGCTTGCGATTTTGGACCCACGCGATAAGGTGATTCGCGAGATGAAGGTGGGCAAGGGCCAGGCCGGTCTCAATCGCGTGGCCTGGGATCTGCGCTATGAAAAGCCGCACCTGGTGGAGTTGCGCACTACGCCACCGCAAAATCCGCACATTTGGGACGAACCACGCTTCGAGAAAGCTCAGACGCGGGCGATCACGCATTGGGGTTTGCAGCCGGCCGAGGTGGGGCCCATCGCGGCGCCGGGCAAGTACACCGCGCGCTTGACCGTGGATGGGCAATCCTACACCCAGCCGCTTGAAATTCTGCGGCCACCCTCAAGCCACGGGACGGATGCGGATCTGGAAGCGTCGGTAAGACTGCAGGTGAAGGTTCGCGATGATATCAGCACCGTAGCCGATATGGTGAACCAGATTGAATGGATGCGCAAACAGTTGGAGGATACACGCAAGCCGGTGGCGGGACAAGGCGCCAAAGAGGCGCTATTGAAGGCCATGAACGCGATTGACCAGAAGATGCAAGAAGTGGAATACAAGCTGATCACGCGTGCGGACGCGCTGAGCGACGACAAATATTTTCAGACCGCATACAAGCTGTATATGAATTTCATCTGGTTGAACGGCGAGATCGGGACTGGAGCGGGCGATGTAGCCGGCAGCGGCGATTATGGTCCAACCGAGACATCCATCGGTTTGGTACTTGGCCTGGAAAGTCAGTTGAAAGCGGTGCAGGCGGAATTTAAAAGCCTGATGGAGAAAGATGTGCCAGCGTACAACAGCTCGCTTTCCGGGACAGGGATCAATCCCCTTACGGTCACGCCACCGCCCGCGGCCGCTGCTCCAGTGGCTGCTCCGACGGGCGAACCACGTTGAGGGCCATGAAATTGTCCCCTTACTGACGTGCGGGGCTACAATCCGGCGCATGCAATACGGTGCATCGCTGGTTTGTAGCCCCAAGCGTTAGCGCGGGGACAGCGCTACTGCTGCTTCAACCAGTCGTCGAGAATCGTGGTCTGAAGAGAATTTGGGCTACCGGCCGGCTTCACCTTAAAACTTCGCTCCATTTTCTGGCCCAGCACTACGTCGATCTCCCGGACGGCGCCGCGGCGCGACAGTAGCACGTGGATCTTGTCAGCGGCTTTCTTGGACTTTAGCGTCTCCTCCAGCGACTTTGCATTCACGCGCGTCCCGTCGAGTGCGAGGATCTGGTCTTGCGCCATCAATCCGGCGTGTTGAGCGGGCGATTCCCACTCGACGCTCGAGATCACCAGGCTTCCGTCCTGAAATTGCGCGTCCGCCCCGAGAAAGGCGCCAGGCTGCGCGACAGGAGCCACATCAATATCGAGACCGGCGTATGCGAAGTATTTCCGGTAATCAATGTCTGAGACCGTCGTCGCGTATTCAAAAACCTCGGACAGCGGAATTCCCGCCGCGCTCTCGCACTCTTCGCGAAACTCCTGATCCGTGAACCCTCGCTTTCTTTCCTTGTAATACTTCTGATAGAGAGCGCGCATCACATCATCCAGCGACCGGCGATTCGCGGTTTCGTTGCGGATCTTGAGATCCAGCAGCAGGCCTAGCGCCGCGCCTTTGTCGTAGTAGGAAATGGTTGTGTTGGAGAAATATTCACCGCGGTTCATCCCTTTGATCCAGGTGTCGAAGCTCGACTCCGCCGCGGACTGAATCAGATGCCCGGGACTGTTCTCGTAGTGCTGAATGTTTTTCTGGACCCTTTCGAAATACTGATCGCGTGTCATCAGACCGGCGCGCACTAGGATCAGGTCCTCGTAGTAAACCGTGAATCCTTCCGACACCCATAGCATGTCGGTATAGTTTTCTTTGTCGTAATCGAAGGGGCCGAGTGCAATGGGCCGGATGCGTTTGACATTGTAGGTGTGGAAATATTCATGCGCGACGAAACTCAGCCAGCGGCTGTAACCAGCGGGATCGGACAAAGTGGAGCCGTTGAACATCATGGCTGCGGAAGTGAGGTGTTCAATGCCGCCACCGCCGGCCCCCATCGCGAGGAACGTATAATGCCGGTACGGAATCTCGCCGATGATCCGGACGGCCGATTCCACCATCCGCTTCAGATCGGCGGTGATTTTTGCATGGTCCACGTTGGTTACGTTTTCGATCACCAGCGCGTGCGGAATGCCTTGAACCTCAAAACTTCGGACCTCCTGGTTGCCCATGAGAATCGGGCAGTCGTAGAGCAGGTCGAAGTCCGGCGCTGAAAATGTGTTGGGCTGCCCCGCGACCGGATCAAGCCCGAGCGCCACGGTGTTCCAACCGGAATACGGATGGATCGCAAGAGTTACGGGATGTTGAATGCGCCCGGCGACATGCAGGAAGAGGCTGGCCGGGGTGATGTATCCGCGGGTATCGTCTAAAAAGCTTTCGGCCACGAAAGGATTGAAAGCGTAAACGTCGTAGCTAACCGTGATGGACTGCGCGTTGTGGGAATCGACATGCCAAGTGTTTTTGGCGGTCTTACTCCAATCGAGCGAATGGCCCGCGCCATCACTTGCGCGAAAGTTCACCAGGTTTTTGGAGTAATCCATGATGCGGTAATACCCGGGTGTCCAGGCCGGCAGCTTGAAATCTTGCGCGTCGCCTTTCAGTCCTTCGGTGTGAAAGACGACGTGATAGTAGTGGGTGGCCGGATGCTCCATGGACAAGTTGATCGCCATGGTCCCTTCAGTCGGCTGGCTGAATGCCGCGGTGATTGCGGCGATCAGAATCGCGACTGCGCGGAGGCAGCTTTTCATCGGCGAGGCCCCCGTGCGGAAACGAACGCCCGGTACATGGCGTCCAAAAGATCCTGGCTCGCGCCGTCGTAATCCGCACTCAACTCCCACATGAAAATGCCGCCCATCTTGCGAGTCTCCAGCACCAAAGTTGTTTTGGCTGCGGTGGAACTTGCGTCATCATAAGTAACAAAACCGGGCGGCCTTTGCCCGGAGCCCTCACGGAGCAGGTAGGGTGCTTGGGCGAGATTGTCGAAATACGATTTCCATCCTAGACGATTAATGCGTGGTTTTATATCAGCGCCGTAATTGACTGACGTGGTGGTTTTGCCGCAATTGCAGATGTCCCACAGCGATTTGGCGCCTTCGAAATCGTAGCCGTAAAAGGCGGTGCCGAAATTCAGTTTCTGGCGCGGAACGCCGTATGTTTTTTCGAAGAGGTCCATGGATGTGGTCAAACTGCCTTCCGAGCCTGGATCGGAAGCGCTCTGGAGGATGGGTGAATTGTGTCCGGCGTGGTTGCTCCACGGACCATGGAAATCGTAGGTCATCACGTTGATGAAGTCGAGGATGGGAGCGAGCGAGGGTACGTCGAAGCCCGTGCCCCAGCCGGGCGGATTGGAGGGGATGGCCATGGAGAGCAGAAATCCCGGCGCGGGCATTTCAGCGCGCAATGCTTGCATGAGGAGAATGCAGGGTTGGGTATCGGCGGGCGCGTTGGGGACCTCCCAGTCGATGTCCACGCCGTCGTATCCGTTCGCGGTGACGAAGTTATGCACATTGCGCGCGAAACTTTTCCGCAAGGTCTCGCTCTTGGCGACGATTGCGAATGCCGCTTGCGACGCATCAGCGCCGCCAATCGAGATCAGAACTTTCACTCCGGCGGCGTGGGCCCCAGCGATCAGCGCCGGCTCAAGCAGGGTCGGATCGATCACAATACCGCCGTCCGCCTTGGGGTCAATCGCGAGAAATGAGTGCGCAATGTGAGTGAGTTTGCGAAAAGGAATCTGAGCCGCGCTATAGGCAGGCGTCTGCGCTTTGGCCCCCATCCAATAGTAAGCAAGCAGGCGAGTTTGGGCGGGAAGCGGCAAGTTGTAAGCCAACAGAAACAGCGCGATGAAAATCCTGCGTAGGGTCACGATCAAGGTTCTCTGAGAGCTTTCACAATGAGTATAAGGCAATGCGCATTTGATCGCTCCTATGGACCTGCTATTGTGAAGTTGGAAACCCCACAAACTACAGTGACCGTCACCGTCAAGAACAAGACACCTCTCGTGGTACCTTCTGCGGTCCGCCGTCGTGCGGGCCTTAAGAACGGCCAGGAACTTGAATTCAAGGTTGCGGGCGGCGTAATCACTATCCTTCCCAAGTTGCCGACGGCTGACGACGAATATACTCCGGAACAGAGGCGAATCGTTAACGCCAAGCTGGCAGAAGGCCTGGGCGACATCAAAGCTGGCCGCACCCATGGCCCATTCAACAGCGCCGATGAGATGATCGCCCACATGCAGGCCCGACTCGAGAAGAGAGCACCTGCAAAACGAGCGAAACGTGCTCGATGACCTTACGGTATTCCGAAAAGGCTGGAAAGGCTCTTGAGACCCTCCCCACCAACATACGCAAAGCTTTTTTCAAACAGGTGAAGTTCTTGGAGCAAAACCTGATGCATCCGTCGCTACACGCCAAGAAATACGACGAATCGGAGGATCTCTGGCAGGCCCGCGTCAACAAAGGCTGGCGCTTTTATTTTCTCATTCAGGATGACGTCTACTACATCGTGGACATCATTCCGCACCCGAAATAGTTCGATGCAGCGCCCAACGCACGATCAGGGCCGACTTGCAGTCACTTGTCGGGTTCGAGATAGTATACTTTCCGAAGTGGCAAGAGCCGACGCTCAGTTTCTGGAATCCGCTCGTAGTGCTCTGTCCACAGGTCAAACAGGCGCTCCGAGTCGATCATCATAATACGTCTAGATTCTTGTCTCCTTGCTTCGTTCTCGGCATCACGTGTGAAGCCGCTCCTAGCGACAAATATTCCTATATCCGAATCACTCAAAAGCGCCATAAACGCGCGAAGGCCATCCACAGTTATCTTATCTGCACGCCGCTTTACTTGCACCTTGATCCTCGGACCTTTGATGCCAAGTGGATCAGTGTGGGCTATCACGTCGAACCCCCCGTCTGGTCCCGGAGGTGAAACCCATTCAACGTAGTAGCCCATGCCTCCGAGGAGCCCTGCTACGAGTTGTTGGAAATCGTACGGAGCCATCTCCCCCAGGTAAGCATCTATTTCCGACCAGGCGGCTTCCTCAGCTTCCTCAAGGTTCGTTGCAGCCACGGCAGCACTGGAAGCCTCGTCTAACTCTTCAGGCTGGTCAGCCTCCCACTTCCGATATAGGCGGCCAGATTCCCGATAAAACTCCTGAGGGTCCTTGAATTTCTCTAGAGCGCGGCGGCCTTCGTCAGTCAGCGTCCACACTCCTTTAGTTTTGGTTAGCCATCCAGCTTTCACAGCTGCAATAGTTGAAAATCGAACGATTTTCTCATAGCGTCGCGTACCAGGGCGCTTGGGGTAGTCGCGCTTCTCAAATTCAGTAGGAGGCACCCGGTTCTGAAGTTGCCCCATGATCTCTCTTACAGGGAGCCCCTCGGGCTCATGTGAAAGGAGCTCAAAAACACCACGTACCAGTTCGCCAGATCTTCGCTGAGTGATTTCGGCCATTTCTACAGAATCTATCACAGAATAGGCATTAATGAGATGCCAGTCCGAACTGCTGTCTGAGTTGAGGTGGCATTGAAAGATCGTAATCGGTCAAGCACCATCGTGGGGCGGATCGGCTGCACCGCCAGAAACGGCATCCAGGACCACTGCCGTTCGGATGATCCCTGGCCCTGCAAGGCGGAATCAACCCATTTCGTTATACAATCCAAGTTCGAATGGTAAAAGGAGACATGTTGAGGAAACAATGCGCCGCGGCTATCCTGATGGCCGGAGCTATGCACATGAATGCGGCAACGAAAATTGTGGGAGAGGACTTCGGCACGACGCGCGATGGCGCCGCGATCCACATTTATACTCTGACTAATCAGAAGGGCGTCGAAGTCAGGATCATGAACTATGGGGGCATCGTCGTTTCCATCAAGGCGCCCGATCGCACCGGGAACGCGGCGGATGTCGTGCTGGGCTTCGACGCACTGGCTGGATATCTCGCTAATCCGAGCCCGTTCTTCGGCGCTCTGGTGGGCCGCTACGCGAACCGGATCGCTCACGCCAAGTTCACACTGGACGGCGTCGAGTACAAGTTAGAGAAGAATGATGGCGACAACACCTTGCACGGCGGCACGCATGGGCTGGACAAATTCGTATGGACGCCGCGCGAGTTACCCGACGGCGGCCTACAGCTAACCGTGACGAGTAAGGACGGCGATGAAGGGTTCCCCGGCAATCTCAAAGTCATCGTGGTCTATCACCTGAACGATTCGAACGAGCTGAAGATCGACTACGCGGCTACCACCGACAAAGACACGGTGATCAATCTCACGAATCATTCGTACTTCAATTTGAAGGGGGCCGGCGACGGCGATATTCTCGGCCATCAGATTACTGTGAAAGCCGATCGATTTACGCCCGTGGATTCGGGCCTGATTCCTACCGGCGAGTTGCGGCCAGTGAGCGGAACACCATTCGATTTTCGCAACTCGACAGTCATCGGCGCGCATATTGGGGACAACGACGAGCAGCTCAAACTCGGCCACGGCTACGATCACAACTGGGTACTGAACAAAAAAGGGAGCGAGCTTAGACTGGCCGCACGCGTGGAAGAGCCTTCCTCTGGCCGTGTGCTGGAGGTGCTCACCACGCAGCCCGGCGTACAATTTTACACGGGGAATTTTTTGGATGGGACCATCCATGGCAAGGGCGGCAAGGTCTACCAGCGCCGGTACGGCTTCTGCCTGGAGACGCAGCATTTCCCGGATTCGCCGAACCAGCCGAAGTTTCCTTCTACGGTTCTCAAACCGGGCGAGACATTTCACAACACGACAATCTTTCGGTTTTCCACCGCGGCGAAATGATCGGAAAACCCGATGATATAATCGGCGGAACGTGATCTCAGTCTGCACCAAGTCTTATTGGGACGATATCGCAACGTCCTTTTCGGTTCTTGGCCCGCCGCTCAAGCCTTCGAGCGAAGACGTCCAGTTGGTCGAGAAGGCGGTTACCAATTTGAGCTCCAGCCATCCTGGAGAACCGCTTCGCGCCCTGCTGCTGGGAGTGACGCCCGAGATCGCGAAGATGTGCTGGCCGGAAGCATCGACGCTGATGGCCGTGGATAACTCGCTGGCCATGGCACAGGCTGTCTGGCCGGGAAACATTCCCGACCAGCGCTGGGTGGTCTGCGGCGACTGGTTCGCTTTACCGCGGCCGAACTCTTCCTGCGATGTTGTGATTGGCGACGGCTCCCTGAACTGCGTGAGATATCCGGATGGCCTACGTGCCCTGGCGAAAAACATTCGTGACGTGCTACGCCAAGACGGTGTTCTGCTGTTGAGATGTTTCGTACAGCCCGCGATGAAGGAGCTTCCCGAAGAGGTGTTTTCGGATCTGCTTCAAGCCAGAATCCCAAGCGTCAACCATTTCAAGTTTCGACTGCTAATGGCGATGCAATCCAGCACCCAACAAGGTATCTCGGTGCATGATGTTTACGAGAAGTGGGTGGATAGCGGCATTGACAAGGAGTGGTTGATGGCTCGCACTGGCTGGGAGAAGCGCGCTTTCCAGTCAATCGAGATGTACAGAGGTCAGGATGTAGTTCACACATTCCCGACCGTATCAGAGCTGAGGGCCGTGCTGCTCGAATTCTTTGATGAAACTTCGGTCTCGATTCCGGCTTACCCGTTGGGCGAGCGCTGCCCCCGTTTCGTGTTGAGGAAGCGCCGGTGACTGCCGCGGAATCAGCCGAGTTGTACTCCCTGACTTCCCTACAAAAAAGCATGGTGCTGGCCTCGCTGCGCGCACCGCGATCCGGTGCTTACGTCTTGCAGGATGTTTGCGAACTGAGCGAAGATGTTGACGCCGAACTCCTCGAGCGCGCGTGGCGTCAAGTGGCGCAACGCCACGCGGCCTTGCGCACCAGCGTCATTCTTGCGGAGAACAAGTTTCTGCAGCGCGTGCATGCGAATCCGTTGATTCCGTGGCTCACGCTGGATTGGAGCGGCATCGCTCCAGACCACGGGCAGCAAACGCTGGCGGAGTTCTTGCGCCAGGACTGGGAACGTGGATTCACTTTTGATGACGGCGTTCCCATGCGTTTCACGCTGATTCGGAGTTCGGAACGCTCACATACGCTGATCTGGACAATCCACCACGCCCTGCTGGACGGGCGCTCGCTAGCCATCGTGTGGCAAGAGTGGTTCGGCATTTACGACGCACTCCGCCGCGAAGAAGAGCTCCGGCTGGACCATCCGAAAGATTTCCGCGATCATGTTGACTGGGTCCAACAGCAAGATTTGAACCGGGCCGAGCAGTTCTGGAAGGAATATTTCGCCGGAATTTCCCAGACTACCGATTACGTCATCGACCGGGTCCGGCCCGCACGCGCTTCCTACACCGAAGGTGCGGGCAAAGAGAGAGTGCAACTCTCCGAGGAGCTAACCGGGGAGATCGATAGTTTTGCGCGGCGTCACGAGATCACCGTCAACACCATGGTTCAAGGCGCATGGGCACTGCTGCTTGCACGCTACAGCGACAGGTCCGATATCGTTTTCGGGACCACTCGTTCTGGCCGCCGATCCTCGGTTGAGGATACCGCTGGAATGGTTGGCGTTGTCATCAATACATTGCCATTTCGGATCGCTGTGCCCGCACATCTTCCGCTGCTCTCGTGGTTAAAGCAGATCCGCGAGCAATGGATCGCGATGCGGGAGTTTGAGCACACACCGCTGGAGAAAATCTGGGAATGGAGCGGTCTGCCGCCTGGCATGCCGCCCTTCGACACGTTGCTTGTTTATGAGCACGAGCCTCTTTCTGAAACCATCCGAAAGCTCGGCGGCAATTGGCAGCATCGCAGCATCACCCGAACGCAGCGCACAGATTCTCCGCTAACACTCGCGGCTTATGGAAGGCCGCTGTTGACTCTGGAAATTGTCTACGGCCTAAGCCGGTTCGGGCGCGAGTGTGTTCGAGCCATGACCGGACATTTGTCTACGCTGCTCCAGAGCTTTGTCGCGCACCCAGATCGCCCGCTCGCGGAACTGAAGATGCTCACCGAGCACGAGGAACGTTGGCTGCTTGATGATGTTAACCACACCCAAACCCCCTATCCACGGGATGTGTGCGTTCACCGGCTCTTCGAACTGCAGGCAGCGCGAATTCCGGCCCACGCTGCATTGGACGCTCCCGGCGGAACCGTTTCTTATCAGGAGTTGAATCAGCGCACCAATCGACTGGCGCAATTTTTGCGTGAAAAAGGCGCACAACCCGAAGACTTCATCGCAGTGTGTATGGATCGGTCGCCGGAGGCAGTCATCGCAGTTCTCGGAGTTGTGAAAGCGGGTGCGGCTTTCCTTCCGTTAGATCCCCGTCTTCCGGAGGCGCGGCTCACGCCCATGCTGGAAGACGCGCACCCGAAGTTTGTGCTCACCGACGACGCCAGTTTTTCGAAGCTGATTTCTTATGGTTCCAGCGTGCTGAACCTCGGCCAGTTGGAAAGCGATATGGCCCGCTGCTCGGAAGAGAATCTTCCCGAAATCGCTGTGCCGGCCAACGCCGCTTATGCCATCTATACTTCGGGTTCAACGGGCAAGCCGAAGGCTGTGGTGATCACGCATCAGTCTTTGGTGAGCTACGTTCTAGCCGCGGCGTGCGTATACGGAATCCCGGATTCCGACCGCCGTATTCAGTTTGGCTGGATGGGAAGCGATTTTTTTGTCGCCGAAGTCTTCAACCATCTATGTGCCGGCGCAACGCTGGTCTTTTGCCTGGACCGGCAAGGGAATTCAGTCACGGAATTCTTGCAGCTTCTCGACCAGCAGCGTATCACAATCACCGGCATGCCAAGTTCGTGGTGGCATCAGTGGGTCGCGTTATTTTCCCAAACTGGTTTTACGCGGCCCCACTCGTTGCGAGCGGTGATCACCGGAATGGAACAAGTGAACCCCGCCGCGCTCCAAACCTGGAAGCGTGAGGTTGGCACGAGTATACGGTGGTTTAACGCCTATGGTCCTACCGAAACCACCTGCACGTCGACGATCTACGAGGCGGGCTCGTCCGAATGGGAGGGCGAGCAGTTCGTGCCCATCGGTAAGCCCGTCGCGAATACTCGAACGTATGTTTTGGACCGCGAGCGGAACCCTGTCCCAGTGGGTATACCGGGCGAGCTTTACATCGGAGGCGTGGGCGTGGCGCGCGGGTACTTGAATTCGCCGGAATTGACCGCTCAGCGATTCCTGCGGGATCCTTTCAGCGCCGATCCCACGAGCCGGCTGTACCGGACTGGCGATCAGGTATTTTACCTGCCGGACGGCAATCTTGTTTTTCTGGGGCGTTTGGACAGGCAAGTGAAGATCCGCGGTTTTCGAGTGGAACTCGACGAAATCGAAGCGGTCTTGGCAAGGCACCCGTCGGTTCGCGAATGCGCGGTGATAGTTCAGGGCCAGGAGAGCCAACAACGGCTGATCGCATACCTGTCTGCTCGCGGCGAAGCAGATCCCGGCCAACTGCGCCGGCACGTTTCCGCGCATCTGCCATCCCACATGCTTCCGGCAGCATTCGTAATCCTCGCCAGCATGCCGCATACTTCAGGCGGAAAAATCGATCGTCAATCTCTTCCGGCGTTCGAACCGGAGCTGCTTGGTCCGGATCAACAATTCCAAGTGCCTGCCACCGCAACCGAGAAACGGTTGGCCGCCCTGTGGCAACAAGCGCTCGGCGTCCCGGTGACGGACACCACCGCCAATTTCTTCGAGTTGGGTGGTGACAGTTTGAGAGCCGCTCAGCTTATCGTGCTCATTCAGGAACAGTTCGGCAGGGAGCTTGCATTTCGGACACTGCTTCGAGCACCGACCGTCGCGCGGATCGCGGCAATTCTGGATGGCGGCGAGAGTACGGCCGACGAAACATTTTCGGAATGGGACGCGGTGCTGCCGTTGCAGCCGGAAGGCTGGTTGACGCCGCTATTCTGCATCTCGCCAATCGTTCAAGGTCCATACAGTTTTCGCCCACTGGCAAAGCATCTCGGAGTGGACCGGCCGTTCTTTGTCGTGCGTGTTCTGCCTAAGGAGGGCGAACGCACTCCCACAGTCGAGGAGTTGGCCAGCCGCGCTACACAGGCTATTCGCGCCACAAGACCGCAAGGTCCCTACATGCTGGGTGGCTATTGTTTCGGTGGAACCATTGCCTTCGAAACCGCTCGCCAGCTCAGGTCCATGGGTGAAGAAGTACAGATGATCGCTCTCTTTGACACACCCGCGCCCGGATATCCGAAGTTACTCCGTGGACACACGCGAAATTGGAGGCGGTTGCGCGAGGTGTTTGTGGGAGACGGAGCTCGCAAAATCATTTCTCATTTGGACATGACGGGCCGGTTGATCAAAAGGAAAGTGGTTGGCCAGACCGAACGCCGGCTCGCGCGCTTTGAATTGACGGATTCGATTCCCGCGGCAGGCGACATCGCGAGCTGGCAGGAGCGCTCCACCAGAATGTACGTGCCGAAACCAATCGACGTTTCCATTGCGCAGTTCATCGCTCAGGACGAGGCTATCAGCACCCGAATTCTAGAGGACCCGCGGCTGGCCTGGCGCGAATTGTGCACGGGCGAATTCCACGTGCGCCGGGTGAGCGGCTCGCACGGAACGTTGTTGGAAGAACCGCGAGCGGTAGATCTTGCCCGAATATTAAGCGGACTGCTGCGACAGGCGAATCCGGAAAAGGCGTCAGCCGCCGGGCGCTGATTTCTTCAGCGGGATAAACTTCACTGCGGACTCGTTGATCGCGAAGCGCAGATGGGTTGGCTCGGGGCCGTCGTTGTACTCGTAACCAAGATGGGCGTCGCAGCGTTTGCAGATGACGTCCACCCGCTTGGGTTCCTCAGCCATATCAACGTAGGTACGAATGTTCTCCTCGGCGATGACAGCCGAGAAACAGGCGTAGCCGCTTGGGCTGTCGAATTTAGTCTGGGAGCTGAACACCGCGCTGCCGCAGCACACGCAGCGGTAGAGGCCAGCATCGCGGAGCTTAAAATAGGTGCCGTAGTAGGCCAGATCGCTGGTTCCCTTGCGCGTGACGTAAAATTGTTGAAGCGTGAGCAGCTTGCGCCACTCCGCTTCGGTATGAAGAACTTTCTTTACGCGAGCGGGACCGATTTTCTCTCCCGCGTCATTGAATTCCACTATCGTCACTTCCGGTTCGGACTCGCTTGAGCGCGCAAGCGAAACGGATGCGACAACCGCGAAGCATTTAACCAACGAGCGCCGCGTGATTTGTTGTTTAGACATTATTTCGAACTGTCCGGCAGTTGAATCGGTACAAGACCCGCGTCGAATCCGGCATACTCGTTTTGCATCGTGTTTCCCTTGTATTCCATCTCCTGGTGAATCCCGATGCTGGAGGTGTAGTAGGCGAACGCCGTGGACGCCTTGAGCTGTACGAAGAACTGCTCTTCCGGTTTCTTGGGCTTCTTTTCATTCCTGGCCATTTGAGCCACCACGGCCACGCGCTGCTTGGGCGTCGACTCGAGAAACGTTTTCTGATGCAGCTCGCCGCTCAGTTTATCCACCAGCTTCAGGCCTTCCCGGAATTTCTGGCGCGGTTCAGCCTCGAACGATTCCGCGAGTGATTTGTCCAGATACGTGGCAACCTTCGCGGCTCTGGCTCCAGGAGAATGATCGTCGGCGGGAATGATGATCTCGGTCAACTCATCCACCATCTGGAATTCGGCTGGGGTGAAGAAGAGTGGGGTCGTTTGTTGTGCGACACCTTGGGCAACCCCTTGAGCCACCACGGGCACGGCTGCCACTGCGCCCGCTGCGATTCGTAAAAGATCCCGCCGTGAATGTCCTTCCATTACACGTTCCCCTTTCTGAGCTCATCCGCAAGATGCTCGCAGGAACGCCAGCACAAGGCCATGATGGTCCAAGTGGGATTCTGGCAGGATGCGTTTACATGGCTCGATCCATCCACCACTAGCAGATTGGGGACATCGTGCGATTGCTGGAATTGGTTCAGCACCGATGTTTTCGGATCGTTGCCCATGCGTGAGGTTCCCAGCTCGTGGATCGACCAGCCCTCGGTCAAAATTTCCCGGTTCACTGAAACAACCTCGATACCGGATGCTTCAAACATTTCGCGCGCAGTGACGGCCATGTCGGCCGCCATTTTCTTCTCGTTGTCGCCGAACGTGTAGTTGAATTTGAGAACCGGCACGCCCCACTTGTCCTTCACATTCGGATCGATGCTCACTCCATTTTCGTAGCGCGGAAGAACCTCGCCGAACGCACCCATGCTGATGTAGGCGCCGGCGTAATCGCGCACGGCTTTCTTGTAGCTCGTTCCGAATCCAAGCGTCTCGAACGCGTTGCCGGGGATCATGGTGGTCCCGCTGCTGCCTTCGAATCCGTAGCCGCGGATGAAGTTGGATTGCTTGTCGGCCAGATTCCGGAAACGAGCCAGATAGAAACTGCCGGGCCTCCCGTCGTCCAGGGTGCGAGGCTTGCCGACCAGATCCTTCACCAAACCGTTGATGCCGGGACCCATGATGTGCTCGCAGAAATTGTGTCCCACGTGATTGCTTGAATTTCCGATGCCATTGGGATGCTGGCTTGATTTGGATAGCATCAGCAGGCGCGCGGATTCGAGCGTGGACGCTCCCAGTATCACAACGCGGGCGCGAGCTTCGTACGTCTTGCCGGATTCCGTGTCGATGAAGTTCACGCCCCGAGCCTTGCCGGTATTGGGGTCGACGGTGACTTCGAAAACGGTGGAGTTGGGGCGCAGCGTGAGATTTCCGGTATCCATCGCAGGCCGGATAAGCCCAGTGGGCGAATCGAACGCGGCGTGAATATCGCATCCACCCACGCGCCGGTCACACGCACCACGCCCGAAACATTTGCTCCGGTATTTGTTGTGTTTCAAACCATCCGTGGTTACGCCGGCGCGATAGGGCGTCAGCACACGGCCCATTTTCGCGAGCTCGCCGCGAAACTTCAATTCGGACGCGGTCAGCTTATTGGGACGCTGGAAAAGGCTGTCCGGCAGGTACGGCAGGTTTTCCTTGTGGCCGGAGACTCCCAGGTACAGATCCACTTTGTCGTAGTAGGGCGCGATGTCGGCGTAGGAAATGGGCCAGTCTTCGCCGTAGCCGTCGCGCGATTTGGCCTTGAAATCGTAATCGGAAAGGCGCAGCGCCAGGCGTCCCCAGATGTTGGTCTTGCCGCCTACGCAGCGGGCGCGCACCCAGGCGTATTTGGTGCCGGTGTAGGGATGGTCCTTCTCATCCACCACGATGTTCTTGCTGTAATCCGGACCGTTCCAGCCCTGAACGTACGACTCGACGTGCGGATATTTGGAGTCTTTCGCATACGGCGGATTGCGGATGTTGTATTCGTTCAGGCCCAAGGGATGATAGCCGGGCGGCATTTCACCGCGGCGCGGATGATCGTAAGGCCACTCCATCGACTTCAGCTCTTTGGTGGTGTCCAGTTGCTTGCCCGCTTCGAGTAGCAACACTTTCATGCCTTGCGAGGTGAGGACATGGGCAGCCATCCCGCCCGCCGCTCCCGATCCGACCACGATGGCGTCATAGACAATCTTGAGGTCAACCTGCGGGCCGGGCGCGCTGGGGCTTTGCATAAAACTCTAGTCTACCGAAATTGGCGTCACCAGACCGCTCCGCAACATTTTCCGCGATCACCTGCGCCGAAGAATAAGCATCACTTGCTTGACCACATACGGTCAAAGTGACTTGGATCGGTCACGCGGCAACCGGCTGACTGATCGAGGCAGGAGAGCTCGTGAACGCAGAAGGTATGCTCGTCGAGCCTCCGGGACCATTCAATTGCTCAGTTTGGAGCCGATGTGTCGCGTGGTAGCGCTCGGCCAGGGCGAATGGTCCCCGGCGTGTCTGAACGACTTCAAGGAGAAACGATAGATGGCGACAAGCACAATTGCACATCCGGAAATCCTTTCGCGGGACCAGTGGCTGGCCGAGCGGAAGGAACTTCTGGCACATGAAAAGGACGTCACCAAGCACTACGACCGCGTGAATGCCGAGCGGCGCCGGCTTCCCATGGTGAAGATCGAAAAGAACTATGTCTTCGACGGCCCGCATGGCAAACCGAGCCTCAAGGACCTCTTCGAGGGTCGCAGGCAACTCATCGTCTATCACTTCATGTTCGACCCGGCGTGGGACAAGGGCTGCTCGGGCTGCACCAGTTTTGTGGACGCCCTGGGCGATCTGTCGCTGCTGAACAAGCGCGACACGACGTTCGTGGTGGTTTCTCGTGCCCCGCTCGCCAAGCTCGAGGCCTTTAAAGCGCAAAAGGGATGGAGCATTGCGTGGTTTTCGTCGTTTGGCAGTGATTTCAATTACGATTTTCACGTGACGTTCGACCAGAAGGTGGCGCCACCCGAATACAACTATCGGACCCAGGCTGAGGTGTCGGCCGCAAAGGGCCACGCCGTCGTTTTGGAGGGTGAGGAGCACGGCTTAAGCGTCTTCTTCCGGATCGATGAAGATGTTTTCCACACGTACACAGCGTACGCACGCGGCACCGAAGGGCTCACGGATTCCTACCGCCTCCTGGATACGACACCTTATGGGCGCCAGCAGGATTTCGAGGAATCGCCCGCCGGTTGCTTACCGCGGCGCATCTGCGGCACCGAAAGCCCGATTCCGGTTCCAAACGCGATATAGGCCGCCAAGCAAAGTGGGCACTTTGGCAAGAACACCAGGATCGCACCCGGAACCGCCCATCTGGCGCTGTCGAGACAACGCCGAACGAGCGTCCGTGGCCGCAGATCGAGTCTGCTGCAACAATCAACACTCATGAATGATCACGACTTTCCGTAAGTCGGCGACTCACTGACCTTGTATTAGTGCAACCGAAGCGATCGAGCTAGGGGACTGGCCCAGTAACGCCAATCGAAAACTTCACACCGACGCGAAAGGCACGGAGTCCGAAGGTCGTGGTGCTGGGATGGATTTGGAACCTCGCGACCAACAGTTCCGTTATCCAGCCGCCCGTGTAACAGACATTGGCGATGATCCCGTACGTAATGATGCCAAGCGGCACCAGAACCGGTAGATTCGGTATGCCGATAGCTTCGCCGACCAAGGGTTCGGCGATGAGGCCGCAAGTGATCAACAAGAAGCAGGTCACCGTTCCGACGCCTGCCAACACTTTGTTGTAAAAGAACCGGCGCTTCTCCCACCACTCGATCACATCCCAGCTGTCATCCTGGAGAGGATCGCGCTGGTAAGCCGGTACGCCGAGGAATCTGTCCAAGGCACCGAACAAGCCGAAGGATAGCACGTAGGCACGCTTGGGTCATCCGCACGGCGTGCGTTGGATCACACATGCGGTCGAAGAATGTTCTGACCCGCTACGCTCTCCTCTTCTTCGCCGGATAAGACTCGATCCTTCCACGAAGCGCGGCCAGGTGTGGCATGGCAACGCCGAGGCTCTCTCCTGTATTGAGCACATCGAAGTAAAAGCGCTTCATCTCCTCGGCGCTGTTGGCGAAGTGACTTGCCCTCAGAAGGCGCCGCCCTTTTTCAGTGAATCGAACGCTGTAAGCACCGGCTAGGGCTGCGAGCCACGTTGGCGTGTTCAAAACACTTCTCGCGTCGGGATAACTTCCCGGATTGACGCCGCGGGCCGCAAGCACACCCAGTGCGTCCCGCACAGCCCACACCCCCAACCTCAAGGTCGCAAGGCTCCGCGTGGCTTCGGCGATGCCTCCTGCCCAAAGACACACTCCTATTCCGCCTGCATTGATCGCGTGGTGCACCCACAGCCATTCGATGATGTTTGGTTTCACGTCCAAGTTGAAACCAGCGCTCTGGAACAGTTCCGCCACAGCTTTAAACCTGTCCGGATCAGAACCGTTCAACATACCAAGGCGCACCGCCGGGTCCACGGTTGCAACCAGGATGCCCCGAGCATCGACACCGCCAGAGGCTTTGGCGTAACCCCACAGCGCAGACGATCTTGCCAGAATTCGGTCAATGTCCTCCGTTCCATCCCAATTTGCAGTGAATAAGAGAATGGTTGCGCCGGGTGCATCTGCCAGGTACTGCTGAATAGCCTGAACGGCCTGGTAGTGCTTGGTCGCGACAATCACGAGGTCGAAGCCGTCCGATGGGCTGATCGTCCTAACTGTCTTCGGAGTGTAGTTAGCGCGGGTGTGTTTGGGATACCCAGTCCGCAGGTCCAACAAGTCCAAGGTCTCAGTGCTAGGAAGACCTTCTTTTCGGACGACATGGGTGACATGGATGCCCGCGGTCGCGAGCGCCCAGCCGTAGATGGTGCCAACCACCCCCCGGCCGATTATTAGAACGTTCATTTTTGACTCGAAGCTCGCTTGAGCTTTGACAGCCAATGGTACCTCGATGTATGGCATTCGGCACTCGTGACTTTGGCAGTAACTTGTCCGTCGTGCTCTTGCACGATATCCTTCAGGTCATGAGTCGCTCGGAGCGTGTACGCGTCCAGTCCGTCGAAGTTCTGTCCGACGATTGGTATGCCTTACAAAAAACCACTTTCGAATATCTGCGAAGAGACGGGACGTGGCAAACGCTGAGCCGGGAAACATACGATCGAGGAAATGGAGCGGTGGTTCTGCTTTACAACCGGGAGGCCCGGACCGTGGTGCTAACCCGCCAATTTCGATACCCGGCCTACGTCAACGGTCTCGCCGACGGATTGTTGATGGAGGCATGTGCCGGCCTACTGGATAATGATGCGCCCGATGCATGCATCCAGCGCGAGGCGGCGGAAGAGACGGGATTTCGGATCGGGAATCCGAAGCGCGTCTTCGAGGCATACATGAGTCCCGGCTCAGTTACGGAGAAGCTGTACTTCTACGTCGCGGAGTATTGGCATCATCAGCGGGCTGGCGCCGGGGGTGGTGACCACAGCGAAGGCGAGGATATCGAGGTGGTGGAATTGGCCTTCGACAGGGCGCTTGAGATGGTGGCGCGCGGCGAGATCATGGACGGGAAGACGATCATGCTGCTGTTGTACGCGCAGACCGCGGGTTTGCTCTGCTAGACTTCGTCTCTATGAGACGCTTCCTGCT
>PMOK01000327.1 GCA_003162425.1 Bryobacterales bacterium
CTCACTCCAGGGGTTCACTTCATCCTGCCGCCTGCCTCCTGCCGCCTGCCTCCTGCCTCCTGCCTTCTGCCGCCTGCGGCCTGCCGCTACCTTTTCCCCCCGCCCCAGTATATAGATTCATGCATCTTGAACCACCCAAGCTGCGTATCTACCTGAGAGGACCGCGCGCATGACACCCACTCTCCGCATCACTTGCCGTACCCTGGCCAAAAGCCCCGCCTTCAGCCTCACCGCCATCGCCGCGCTCGCCCTCGGCATCGGCGCCAACACCGCCATCTTCAGCGTCGTGAACCAGGTGCTCTTGAACCCCGCAGGCGTCACGCACCCCGAGCGCATCGTCGCGCTCCGCGTCAAATACGACAAGCTGGCATTGAAAAACATCGGGATCTCGGTTCCCGATTTCTCCGACGTCCAGAAAAGCACCCAACTGTTCGAGTCGGGCGCAGTCCTCGGCCAGGGCGATTACAATTACACCGGCTCCGGGATGGCGGAGCGGTTGCAAGGCGCCTCCGTGTCCCTGCAATGGTTCGATGTCTTCGGCGCCAAACCGCGCCTCGGCCGCCTTTTCCAGCCCGAGGAAGACCAGCCCAAGGCCAACCAGGTGGTCGTATTGTCCTATGCCGCCTGGAAGCGGCTCTTCGGCCAGGATGCTACCGTCCTTGGCCGGACCATCGAGCTGAACCGGACGCCCTACCGCGTGATCGGCGTCATGGGCCCTGAGTTCCGCTGGCCTGCCGCTACGGATCTCTGGGTTCCCCTCGGACTTCCCTCCGACGCCTACAATACCGGAAATCGCTTCAACGAAAACTACGACGCAGTGGTTCGCCTGAAACCCGGCGTCACGTTCCAACAAGCCAGCGCCTACATGCAGATCCTCAACAATCGAGTCCGCAACGACGGCACCGGATACGGCGGCTACGCGAAGAATTCCGCGTGGGGCATGTTCCTGGTTCCCTTCACCGACTACATCGCCGGCGACACCAAGACCCCCATGCTGGTGCTGCTCGCCTCCGTCGGATTCGTGCTGCTGATCGCTTGTTCGAATATCGCCGGACTCATGCTGGCGCGTGCTTCCGGACGCTCTCGCGAGATCGCCGTCCGCGCCGCCCTCGGAGCCAGCCGCTGGAACCTGATTCGCCAAACTCTCGCCGAGAGCCTGGTCCTCTCCTTCGCCGGCGCGATTATTGGACTCGCGCTCTCGTTTGCCGGCGTTCGCGGACTGCTCGCGCTCGCGCCCGAAAACGCTAGCGTGGCCCTGGATGTTCGCATGGATCCCACCGTCCTGCTGTTCACCGCCTTCGCCGCCATCGCAGCCGGCATACTTTTCGGCATCGCACCAGCCTGGCAAATATCGCGGCTCGATCGTTTTGATGCCTTGCGCGAAGGCGGCCGCTCCGGCTCCGCGGGACTTCGCCGCCAGAAACTGCGCTCCGGGCTCGTCATCGGTGAAGTGGCCCTCGCGCTGGTCCTGCTGGTCGGCGCCGGCCTGTTCCTCCGCAGCCTGGCTTCGCTCCAGGATGTGAATCCCGGATTCCAACCCAAGGGATTGATCACCGGCTCCGTCAATCTGCCCCAAACGCAATATGGCGATGCCGCCAAACAGATCGCATTCTATCGCGCCGTTCTCGATCGCCTCTCCAGTCTCCCCGGCGTCTCGAACGTCGCCGCCGCCGTGCCGGTTCCATTTACCGGGCAATCCGGCTCCGCATCATTCGCGATTGAAGGCCGCCCATCTCCCCCCGGCGATCCCGGTCCGCACGGCGACATTGGCTTTGTCAGCCCCGGCTATTTCGCCACCATGAAGATTCCCTTGAAAAGCGGCCGCGCGTTCACCGATCAGGATCGCTCCAACACCGCTCGCGTCGCCCTCATCGACGAAACCCTCGCCCGCGAGTACTGGCCCAATCAGGATCCCATCGGTAAGCACCTGCGCAATGATTCCAGCCTACCCTGGGCGACCATTGTGGGCGTTGTCGGCCACACCAAGAATTCCGATCTCGCCGGAGATGTCGTGAAAGGCCGGTATTACTATCCGCTGCTCCAGCAGTCCTTCGCCTTCCCCTTCACCAGCTTCATCGCCCGCACCGATTCCGACCCCGCGCGCCTCACCGGAGCCCTCCGCGAAGCAGTCCGCGGCGTCGATCCATCACTCGCTGTCTCCAGAATCAAGCTGATGTCCGACCTCGTCTCCGCCTCATTAGCGCCCCGCCGCTTCGTAGTAACCCTACTCGGGATTTTCGCCGGACTGGCGCTCCTGATGGCGGTAATCGGACTCTACGGCGTCATCAGTTATTCAGTCACCCAACGCACGCAAGAAATCGGCATCCGCATGGCCCTAGGCGCGCAAGCAAGCGGGGTGTTAAGCCTGGTGATCGGCCAAGGCATGCAATTAGCCGGAATCGGCGCCGCTATCGGCCTGATCGCATCGCTAGCCTTCAGCCGCCTCCTGAAAAATCAACTATTCCAGGTAAGCGCCTTCGACCCACTAACGTTCACCGCAACCGCCTTAATCCTGATCGCGGCAGCGCTTCTAGCCACCTACATCCCAGCCCGCCGCGCCACCAGAGTAGACCCAATGGACGCCCTCCGTCACGAATAACCTCACCGTGGCGCAGGCGCTTTCGCCTGCGAACCGAGCAACCGAATAACCGAACAACCGATCAACCGACTCCCAATGCTAACATTGGGAGTCGAATGTTCGATTCCCGCCGCAAATTCATCGGCACCATGGCCACCGGCCTCGCCACCACGCTCGCCTCCCCCAAAGGCGTGCTCGGCGCCAACGACCGTATTCGCATGGGTATCATCGGCATCGGCGCGCGCGGCACCGAACTGGTCCACTGGGCCTTGGCGTGCCCTAATCTCGACTTCGTCGCCTTCGCCGACGTCTATACCAAACGCCTGGAAGACGCAAAAGCCCTGGTTCCCAACGCCGCCACATATCTCGATCACCGCCGCCTGCTGGACGACAAAACCATCGACGCCGTCATCATCGCCACGCCGCAGCACTTGCATTGCGAGCACTTCGTCAATTCCATCGAAGCCGGCAAGCACGTCTACCAGGAAAAGACCATGGCCTTCACGGTGGAGCACGCCAAACGCATGCGCGCCGCCTATCAACAAGCGCCCAAGCTCACGGTGCAAGTCGGCCACCAGGGCGTTTCCTCCGGCCAGATGCCCGATGCGCTTAGCTTCCTCGCCACTGGCTACGTCGGTAAAATCACCGCGGTCCACATGCACATGTATCGCAACACGCCGCATGGAAAACCGCAGTGGGCGCGTCCTATTTATCCAGATATGAATCCGGAAAATATCCTGTGGAATTCATTCCTGGGCGAGGCGCCTAAGCGCGAGTTCGACGCCAATCGCTACATCAACTGGCGCTACTTCTGGGATTATTCCGGCGGCAACGTCTACGAAAACATGTGCCACCAGCTTTCCTTCTGGTACAAGGCCCTCAATCTGCAGATCCCGAAAGCCGTCACCATGACCGGCGGCGTCTACCTGTGGAAGGACGGCCGCGAAGTTCCCGACACCATGAATGTCTCGCTCGAACATCCCGAAGATATTCTCGTCAGTTGGGATTCCGGCTTCGGCAACAACCAGCTCGGCGTCACCGAAGACGTGTTAGGCGACGACGGAACCATCTCCAAAGGCCAGTCCATCCGCTACCTTCCGCAAAAAGTGAATCGCCCCGATGGCGTCGAGCTGCTGGGCAGGACTACCGCGCCGGCCAACGCCCACATGCAGAATTTTCTCGACTGCATTCGCTCCGGCAAAGAACCGGCCTGCCCCTTCGAGCTCGGATTCCGCGTCTCCATCGCCTGCCGCATGTCCGTCGACAGCTATCGCCAAGGCCGAACCATGCGGTGGGATCCCAAAAAAGAACAGATCGTTTAACCTGACTTACCTCTTGTGATACATTTCTTGCTACATGAGGTGGGGCAGCGCGGGTGTATTTCATGAGCTTGGAGCCCCTTCAGGCCTCCTGAGACCGATCCTTGCTCAACCATTTCCGAGCCGCCTGATCCGATTCGAACAGCCGAAAATATCCGACGCGCCCCTCTTCGGACGCCATCTCGCCAAACCTGCTGCTGAATCGTACACTCTCGGGATCGTACACAACCGCGATGCGGATCCTGTAATTCCGCAGCTTCTGCAGAATCCCCCCCCGCCTCGCCCGAGCTCAGGTCGAAAAACTTCTCGGTGAGATTCTCCGCGTAAAGCAGAGCGGAGTCCACCCCGTTCGAGTAACATCCCTCAATCACGAGACCCGCGTCATCCACTTTCCGCATCAGCCCTACGTCCGGCGGCCACTCCTTGAATTTCATGATACGATTCTACGCAAATATGTCTTTTCCAAACCAAACCACCCGTCGCAACCTGCTGGTGCTTGCTCCAGCTGTGCTTCTCGCACAACACAAGCTGGATCCAGCCACTCTTGTTCCCCCATTCCCTGAAACCGGCTTTCAATCCATCTTCGACGGCAAGACACTTACCGGTTGGGACGCCGATCCCGATTTCTGGCGCGTGGAAAACGGCGCGATCTCGGGCGAAACCACCCCAACTCATCAGCCCAAGCAAAACACCTTCTGCATCTGGCGCGGCGCACAGCCTGCCGATTTCGATTTCCGGGCTCAATATCGCCTCACCGGTGGCAACGCGGGCAATAGCGGTTTCCAATACCGCAGCATCGAGCGGCCAGACGTCGCAAAGTGGGTAATGCAAGGCTACCAGGCCGACATCGATGCCGAGCAAATGTTCACCGGCCAACTCTACGAAGAACGCGCCCGTGGATTCTTAGCTCTGCGCGGAATGCTCGGCTACGCCATTGATGGGAAAAAACCCGGTATGCTCGCGAGCGTCGGCGACTCGGATCAGTTGAAAAGCTACATCAAAATCGAAGATTGGAACGATATCCAGGTAATCGCGCGCGGCAACACCATGGTCCATCTATGGAACGGCCACGTAATGTGCGTATTTATAGACGACGACACAGCCCACCGCAAGGCCGCAGGCCTAATCGGCATTCAACTCCACGTCACCCCAACCGGCATGAAAATCGAAACGCGCAACATCCGCATCAAGATCTTCTGACGTGGCGCACGCACTCTTGCGTGCCGCGTCGGCGGTCCGG
>PMOK01000288.1 GCA_003162425.1 Bryobacterales bacterium
GCGTTGAGCGCCGAACGCTGCTTGCCGGCATCGGATCGAGGGCCGGTGGAATGTTGCGCGTTCGCGCGATTGCGGATGGAGACGCACTGGGGTTGAGTGGATGCAGTTGGGGTCATTGAGATGTCACCTGGCATTGGAATAGCACGGAGTGGGGCGGTTGCGGGGGTGGGTTTGGGGAAGTGGCTGAGGTTGAAGGGAAGATTCGGAGTATTGAGCTGGTGACTCGCAGATGGCGGAGCAGAGGGTAGTTGGGGGTTAGAGCTTGCGTTAGGGGATGCCGGCCGACTTCCTCGGGCCTATCTGGCCAACTCGCTCATCCCTTTGTACGAGTCGCCGACGATCCGCCCCAAGCCGGCAACACGCCACTTCCGCGGATAGGACGTCTCGTCAGCTTGATCTCTACCCACCCTCCGGATGGCGCATTATCCAGGACATCGCTGCGCCCGCGTCCTCGATCCCAACGTAGCTCGGCCTCTATCGCGAGCAGCTACCATGATCAATGTGCGCGGGCGCGCGGAACATTTTCATCCTTCGTTGCGGTACGAAGGACCATGCCTTACTCTTGCCGTAGAGCCGCCAGCGGATCGATTCGGGACGCTCGCCTTGCCGGCGCATAGCCAGCGAGAAGCGCGGCGCTTAGGAGGACGACACCGGCCAGCGCCAGAGTTCCCGGATCATTGGGCTGGGTCTCGAACAGAAACGATTTGACAAGCTGGAACGCAATCAACGCGGCAGGCACGCTGATGGCGAGTCCCACCGCCGCCAGTAGTAGAACGCGGCGCAGAACCATCCATACCACGGCGCCGGGTTGCGCGCCCAGAGCCATACGGATTCCAATCTCGCCGACCTGCCGCGCGACGCTGTAGGACATCGTCCCGTAGAGTCCCACGCACGCGGTCAGAAGAGCGAGAACCGCGAAACCCGTACTCAATTTCGCGAACGTGAGTTCCCGGCTGATCGTCCGGTCGATTTCCGCAGCCTGTGTGACCACGTTTGTAACGGGTATGCGTGAATCTGCCTCCCGCACGATCTCATGCACACTCTGAACAAACCTCAACGGATCACCCGCAGTGCGCAGCGCGTAGGTCATTCGGTCCGGAGAAAACTGGCTGACCGCTACGAACACGGTCATTGCACTCTCCTCTTCATTTTTCAGACCACCGTACCGCAGGTTAGCCGACACGCCGACGATTTCGAGATCGCGCTTCTCGTCCGGGAGCGTGATGCGCCGGCCCACCGGATTCTCGTTCTCGAAGTAAGTCCGCGCCAGCCGCTCGCTGATCACTGCAACCGGCGTGGAGCCCGGTTGGTCGCGGTCGTCAATCTCACGCCCGGCCAGGATCGGAATCTGCATCGTCGTGAGGAAACGCGGTCCGGCGGCCAGGACGCGTGCGTCTTCGATGGGAACAGCGCCGATCTTCATTGGCCCCCTGATTGCCTGCCCGGCGCGGCCGGCGTTGATGATCGAGGATTGCGAAAGCGTCGCGCTGCTCACGCCGGGGATCGATTCGAAGCGCTTGCGCAGGTCCGCGTAAAAAGTGGCGATCTCCGGGTCGCGATGCCCGGCCTGGCGCGCATTCAACGAGAACAGAAGGATGTTCTCGCGGGCGTATCCCAGTTGGACGGAGTGCAGCTTGTTGAGTGTCCGCACAAACAGACCCGCGGCGACCAGGATGAGAAAAGAGATTGCGATTTGGGCGACCACCAGAACGTGCTGGACGTGACGGTTATGCGGTCCGCCCCCGCGGCCATTCTTGAGCGCGGGCATGACGTCCGGACGCGTCGACACAATCGCTGGAGCGAGGCCAAATAACAGGCCGCAAACCACGGAGAGCGCCGCCGTCACGACCAGCACGTGCCAGTTCAATTCCGCGTGCAGCGTAAAGTTCTGCTGCCCGTGCGAGAGCAGAAGCGTCAGAGATCGCACGCCCCAGATTGCAAACAAGACCCCGAATGCTCCGCCGAGCGACGCCAGCATCACACTCTCGGTAAGCAACTGCCGCACGACGCGGAACCGTCCCGCTCCGAGGCTAAGCCGGACAGCCATTTCGCGCCGTCGCGCGGCGGCTCTTGCCAGCAGTAGATTGGCGATGTTCGCGCACGCGATCGCCAGGATCAATCCCACCATCGCCAGGAGGACGTACAGAGGCTTCGAATACTGGCGGCGCAAACTGCCCAGACCGGCCGCGCCGGGATTCAGCATCAATGCGGGCAGTTTGGCGCGCTCACCGTCGGTCGTCGCGGTGGTGGCAACCCATTGATGGAAACGAGGAGCCAGCGCTGCCTGCGCCTGGGCCATGCTGACACCGGGACGCAGGCGGCCCATCATTTCGATCCAGTAGAAGTTTCCGTCGGGATACATACGAGCCGCTCGGGCGCCGTCCACGAGCAGATTCGTGTGCAACGGAAGGTATAGGTCCGGCGCCACCGCAGGATCGACTCCGAAGAATTCCGGCGGCGCCACGCCGATCACCGTGAAGGGCACATTATCGACGAGAACCGGTTGTCCGATCGCACTCGACGGTACCCCAAAGCGCTGCTGGCTGGTCGCAAAGCTGATTACGGCGACTGCCGCTGCGCCTGGACGGTCGTCTTCGGAGTCGATCAGACGTCCCGCGGCCGGTGACACTGCCAGGCCGCGAAAATACTCGCCGGTGACGTACTCCGTGCTGGCGCTCGTGGCCTGCCCGCGGACGGCCAGGTTACGGATTCGTCCGTTGAAGTATCCGAAGAGCGTGGAAAAGACGGGATTCTCCTCGCGAAGCGTCTCCAACGCGCCGTACGGGAACATCCCGCTGACCAGGGCGCCTTTGTCGCCCGGCCACAGAATGCCTTGTACCCCGTGTATGACGTGGACCCATTCCTTGCTGCCCTCCTGGGGCGGCCGGCTATGCCAATTCAAGACCACCAGGGACTCGGGATCGGCCACCGGCAGCGAGCGCAACAGAATCGACTCCATGCAGCTGTAGACCGCAGTATTGGCCCCGATGCCGAGCGCCAGCGACAAGACGGCCAGGGCGCTGAACACCTTGTTGGCGGCCATGGTCCGACACCCATAGCGGATATCCTGGCCAAGTTCCGATAAAAACCGTGTCATCCAAATCTCCCGTGACTCTTCGTGCTTCAGTCCGGCGTTGCCAAATCGCCGGCGCGCTTCAGCCCGGGCGCGCTCCGCCGTCATACCCTCTGCTTGCAGTTCCGCAGCTGTTTCCGCAACGTGGAGTTCCATTTCCTCGCGCAGCGCCTCGCTTCGCCTGGCGCTTTCTATCCAATACCTCAGCCGTCGTATCCACATGTTCGTCACTCCGCTCCCATCACGCGCGCGATCGCCAGCGTGAGTTTCGCGTACTTCCGAGTTTCAACCGCCAGCTGTTTGCGGCCAGCCGCCGTGATCTTGTAGATCCTCGCCCGCCGATTATTCGACGTCACACCCCAGACACCGTCGATCCAGCCGTTTAGCTCCAGGCGCTGGACAGCGGGGTACAGCGAGCCCTCCTCGACCAGGAGCTCGTTGTCGGACGATTGTTGAATGAACTGGACTATGCCGTACCCGTGGAGATCGCGGCGCGAGAGCGTCCGCAGAATCAACATGTCCAGTGAACCGGGCAACGAATCGTTCTTTTGTGGCTTGCGTCCCATACCAAGAATTCTTAGCTTACGGCGACG
>PMOK01000209.1 GCA_003162425.1 Bryobacterales bacterium
AATTCGAGCGTGACTTCGTCCTTCGGTTTTTCTTTGAACGAATAATAGACCACCACTCCGGATGCCGGATTCTGGCCTTGCGATCCACCGGGCGGCAGGCGGAATCCGCCACGCAAAGTGCGATAAGCATCTTTGGGCTGGAACAGCTTGGTGTCTTCCGTGGAAAGACCGGCGGCCAGTTGGTAGAGCAGCGGAAGATCGTCGAAGATCCAGAAAGCGCGGCCCTGCGTGGCCACCACCAGCTCGTTCTCGCGCTTTTGAAAAGCCAGATCCGTGATGGGAACCACGGGCAAGTTGAGCTGGAAGGACTGCCAGTTGTCGCCTCCGTTGAATGAAACGTACATGCCGGTTTCGGTCCCCGCCACCAGCAGATTGCGATGATTCGGATCTTCGCGAACGACGCGGGTGAATGCGCGGGATGGAATGCCGCGGGAAATCGGGACCCAAGTCTTGCCGTAATCGGTGGTCTTGTAGAGATACGGCTGAAAATCATCCAACTGGTATTTGGTTCCCGCGAAGTATGCCGTGCCGGCGTCGAATGGCGAGGCTTCGATGGTGTTGATCTGCATCCATTCCGGCATGTCTTTTGGCGTGACGTTCTCCCAGTGCTTGCCGCCGTCCTTGGTGACGTACACCAGGCCGTCATCGGAGCCGGTCCAGATCAGCCCCGGCTTCACGGGGGATTCCGCCATGGTGAAAATGACGTCGTAGTATTCGATGCTGGTGTTGTCTTTGGTGATCAGTCCGCCGGATGGCCCTTGCTTAGATTTATCGTTGCGCGTGAGATCGCCCGAGATCACTTCCCAGCTAGTGCCGCCGTTGGTGGTCTTGAAGATGTGATCGCCGGCGCAGTACAGCGTGTTCGGATCGTTGGGCGAAAAGACAATTGGATAGGTCCACTGGAAACGGTACTTCATCGCCTCCGCGCCCGAGCCCATGGGGTTATCGGGCCAGACGGCGACGTCGCGAAGCTGCCCGGTGCGATGGTCGTAGCGAGTGAGCAAGCCATCGTAAGAGCCGGCATAGACGATTTCGGAATTCTTGGGATCGGGCGCCAGCCAGCCGCTTTCGCCGCCACCGACGTCGTACCAATCGCGCACACCGATGCTGCCCTCATCGCTGCGAGTTGCGATGCGGACGGTGCTGTTGTCCTGCTGCGCGCCGTAGGCGTGATACGGAAAATCGTTATCCAGCGCGACTCGATAGAACTGCGCGGTTGGCTGCTGATCCTGCGAGGTCCAGGTGCGACCGCCGTTGGTGCTCACGTTGGCGCCGCCGTCGTTCGATTCGATCATACGATTAGAATCGTTGGGCGCCACCCATAGATAATGAACGTCGCCGTGCGGCGCGCGAATGGCGTTGAACGTTTTGCCGGCATCGTCCGAGCGATAGAAGCTGGTGTTCACCGCGAAGACCGTGTCCGGTTTTAGCGGATCGGCGAAAATGCGCGAGTAATACCAGGCGCGCTGCCGTAGCTTGCGTTCCTGGTTCACTCTGGTCCAAGTTTTGCCGGCGTCGTCAGAGCGGAACACGCCGCCGTCTTCGGCTTCCACCAGCGCCCACACGCGTTCGGAATTCACCGCCGAGACCGTCACGCCGATGCGTCCGAGGACGCCTTTGGGCATGCCTGGATTGCGGCTAAGATCGGTCCAGGTATCGCCGCCGTCGGTGGATTTGAACAAACCGCTATCGGGGCCACCGCTTTCCAAATCCCACGGGACGCGATGCATATCCCAAAATGCTGCGTAAATCACATTGGGATTGTTCGGGTCGAGAATCAGATCCACCGCGCCCGCCTTCACACCGCGCGTGTAGATTTGTTTCCACGTTTTGCCGCCGTCGCTGGTGCGAAAGACACCGCGCTGCTCATTCGGTCCCCAGAGATGGCCCAGAGCAGCGACGTAGACGATGTCGGGATTCCTGGGATGCACGCGGACCGCGCCGATGTGAAGCGTATCCTCCAAGCCGACGTTCTTCCAGGTTTTGCCCGCGTCGCTGGACTTGTAAACACCGTCGCCGTGTGAGGCATTGCCGCGGATATCCGGCTCGCCCATGCCGACATAGATAACATTCGGATCAGATTCCGAGACTCCGATCGCGCCTACCGATCCGGTTTTGAATTGTCCGTCAGAGATTGGCAACCAGGTTGCGCCGCCGTCGGTAGTTTTCCAGACGCCGCCGCCGGTTGCGCCGAAGTAATACACATTCGGTTGGGAGGTGACGCCGGACACCGCGTCCACGCGCCCGCCGCGGAATGGACCGATGCTGCGATACTTCAGTTCCTTGAGCGAATTGAGGTCCGGTTGGGCAATCAGGAGTGGGGCGAAGACCGCGAATGCAGCTAGGATTTTCATAGACAGTTTCGAATAGTATCATAGGCAGCATAGCCGCCTGCGCAGTGTCGTGACGCTTCCTTCCGGGCGCGGCTCAGTTGAAGAGCCACTCGAAATCAGAGGTCCCGGAGCAGCTCCACTCCCTGTCCCTTTGCGCCGGCCAGTGCGAGAGTGCCGCGGTCGAGTGTTGCAAGAATCCCACGGCGGCTACGCGCTAGCGCCAGCAAGTACGCGTCGGTAATCTGCCGGTGGCCAACGATCGGCTCCAGCTTGGCGACCGCATCCGAGAGAGCCAGGTCCGCAGGCCAGAATTTGTGCTCCGGCAAGGCGGTGACGCGCTCCAACAATGTCAGGGCTTCCTGAGGCGACACTGCGTCCGGCGTGAACTTGGGATTGCTCGAGATTCGTACGAACCCAATCTGCGTGAGTGGGCAAGTGCGAAAGCCTGCATGGCGCTTTCTGGCGAACCACTTCTGCGCGATGTAATAGTGGACGTGCGATGGCCAAGCCAAGGCGATGAGCAGATTGATATCCAAAAGGTAAGGCTTCAAGGTTCGTCTTCTGCCTGGAGAGTCTCTTCCAGTGTGATCGGTTTCGCGTGCTTGCTAACTTCAAAGCTCGGGAAGGCCCTCTTTGTATTTATCCGAACCGCCGGTTTGAGCCCCGCGCGAGCCAATTCGGCCAGCGCGTCTCCCAAGGATATTCCCTTGAGGTCGGCCAGCGACCGGGCGACTCGCAGTATGTCATCGGGCAGATTTACGGTGGTACGCATCATGATGATTATAGCATCACGATGATTATAGCATCACGATGCGTATCACAGGCTGACGGCATCACTTCGGAGCTCGAATCGCTTCCTTGCGGTCTGTCAAGCCCAAAATGATTTTG
>PMOK01000002.1 GCA_003162425.1 Bryobacterales bacterium
GTGCTGACGCGGATCGAGATGCTCCGAGTCGCGCGGACGTACGAACTGTGCGTCACACGCCACAAGCCCGTCGCAGTTGAGACCCGGCAACGGCCAAGGCTTGAAGCCGAGGAAGTGTTTCGCGCGAAACACGGCTATCTGGCGCTGGAACTCTGGGGCAAGGACAAGGAGTTGACTGGTTGCGTGAGGCCGCAATTCTTCACCCGATCTGGCGAAGAAGTCGAATTGCCAGGTGGGTTTGACGAGGCGGTGAAGGCCGCTACGCGCGGTGTGAATTGTCTGGCTTGTTCACATCCACACTTCTCGCGGCTCGTGGCGCAAGAACAACGACAGCTACCGGCTCACGAAGAAGAACAAGAATCCGCAATGTCCAAGGATTTAGCAACCCTAGCGCAGGGAGTTTAAGCGGCAAGGAGATCGCATGAAGAAGGCGGTAAAGAGCGGACTGTTATTGCTCAGTATCAGTGCGATGCTGCTATCCAGTTGTGGAACGCGGCACTGCCTCCAGACCACGATGGGGTGCGAGCCGGATCGCAGTGAAGGAGAGAAACCGTGCCGGGAGTTTGGCGGCCCGACAACAGGATGTCATGCGACCGGGCCCGGAGCGTATCTCGTCAATTGAGCCATCGACCTGGAGTCGCCGCGCGTGGAGCGAAGGTGGGCCATGTATTTGCAAATGAAGCTTCGCAATTACAAGTGCGCCGACTGCGGCACACCTTGCAAGACTACCTCTCCCAACGCGGTGCGATGCCCGAAGTGCGGGAAGGCGTGGGAGAAGGAGCGGAACCGGCAGAATCAGCGGCGTAGATATCAGCGATTGATGGCGGCACGGCGGGCGGGTTGACGGTGAATCTGGCACTGAGGTTCGCGGTCGAGAGTTCGGGAATAGGAGAGGCAGCGATGACTGTTGGAACAAGATCCGTCTTGTACGGTGCGCATTGCGTGGTGTTGCACCCTTGGTTCCTCGCGGTCGCCTGGTCCAAATTGTACGGCTTTCCCTGGGACGTTCGGCTGTGGGCCAGCTTCTGGCTGCATGACATCGGTTACATTTCGAAGCCCAACATGGATGGAAGCGAGGGAGAGACGCACGTGGAGCTCGGCGCCAAAATCATGGGCCTGCTTTTCGGTGAGTCTTGGGCTGCGTTTACGGCCGCGCATTCACGCTATTGGGCAAAGCGCAACGGCCGGCAATTCTCACGACTCTGCGTAGCCGACAAGCTGGCCTTCGTACTCACGCCCGCCTGGTTGTATCTGCCGATGACAAAGGCGACGGGGGAGTTGTCGGAATATATGCTGCGCGCTAAGGAGCGACAAGCCGGCAGTGAGCACTTTACGGACTTCGAATCCGCACGACTCAATTCCGCTGACGCTCGGGAATGGCTAGAGGGCTTAAAGAGCTACACGCGGCGCTGGATTGAGGAACACAGAAACGGCGGCGTAGACAAGTGGACAGTCGGAGCCTGTGTCGAATCCTCGGCCGCCTTCCGTTGACTCGTGACGGTCCGGGAGCCCGCCAAATTCCGGAGACGCGAATCCTCTTGCAACAGAACCCTTCCGAGAGGGGACACTCCACGTGAAGCTATATACGGCAACCGCTTCAAAAGTTCGCGGTTCCTGGTAACCCGCGGCTGCCCGGAGTCTGCAAATAAATCCGGTTTAGCTCAAGGCTGGCCAGGATAACCCGTGCCACGTGTTTGCTGACGGTGCTGACACTCCGCTGGCTCGCGTTAAGCCTCCGATGGAATGCAACGCGCACGAAGGTCTCGAGATTCTCTCTTCACCACTAAGCCGCGGTCTTGACGTCCTTCAGGAGGTCCTTATGCCAGATAACAAGTTGAAACGCAGTTCGGACTGGCGCTGTCGTCGTGAAGAATATCTTCGGGCATCGGGTCGTCGCGAGGACTTGATCTGCGAGGGTTACGAAAGCCCTGGCCCAGTCGCAAAGTTGGTGGTCATCCNNGCGTGTCATGACTCGGATATACGGCCACACGCGGGTCGTGAGGGAGACAGGGACAGCGGCCACGACGGCGATAAAAGCGGGGTCAGGAGAGGGAGTAACGGAGGGCAAGCCAATGAACCGGATCGAGCTTAGCGGCAAATCACAGGGGAAAGGCCGAAACGGCTATTTTCAGCTTCACAGCGTCGAAGTGATGAACATGCCCACGGACCCAGACGGCAAGGTCCTGCATGTTGATTTCTACCGGAGGCGGCGTATCAACTGTGTTGGCCGAGCGCGTCTGCTACTCAGCTTGGAGGACGCTACGAAATTGGCGCAATTCCTCGGAGAGGCAATTGGAACCAAGCCTACGGTGGCAAACATCGAGGACGGAGAGCTGTTGTGCGAGTGCGGGCATCGAGGTACGCCGCGTCTCGAAGAATCCGGGTACCAAGTTTCTCACGAGCTGGTCGAAATTGTCGGCGACACGATCATAGCGCGCGGTTGGGATGGATCGAGCCGAGCCGTGTCGGAAGATGGTAACGCGCTCTGGTTGATGTGCGATGGCTGCGGGAAGCTGCATCCACTTCCGCCGGACCTGCATATCGACTGGCGGTAAGGTACTCCGTATTGTCGTGTGACTGAAGTCGTGACCACGCCCCAATGAACTCCCTTCAGGGTCTACGGCGAAGGCGGGTGCTAGGGACTACGTCACGGTGCCTCCTCTTTGGTGATCGCACAGGTGGGGGACCGTCCTGGTCCGAAAATACACTTGGATATTTCGAACGAAAAGGAGAATTCGATGGCTGAGCGTAGTGTGAACAAAGCGATCCTTCTCGGAAGACTGGGGTCGGACGCAGAAACCAGGTTTACCCAAAACGGCACACCTGTTTCGCGCGTGTCGCTGGCAATGAACCGTCAGTGGACGGATTCGGACAAGCAGGTACATGAAGAGACGGATTGGATGTCCATCGTGATCTGGAACAAGGAAAACTTGGCGACGTACCTGACCAAAGGCAACCAGTTATCGTGAGCTCACGATAACTTGGTTTATGCGGAGGAGTGATTTATGGTGAGCAGAAGTGCGGAACATCGGCTAACACGCTCGGGCGTGACAGTCTGCTCAGCATAATTCGGAGCGAAGTGGAGTTGCGGTTTCTCTGCCGGCACCGCTCTCAGGTGGGCAGCGGAATTGAATGGAGGGCATCTGCAACCGTTTCCAGCTTGCCCGGTAGTTCGTGTCGTAGATGCGGCAGCCCCATGTGGTCGCCTTCGAGGTACGCAAGCCTATCGATAATCTCCTGTCGAGGCCGCCGCGTAACCAGCAGCTCGTAGAAGTCTCCGATATAACTGTCGTACTCGTCTGCTGCCTCAGGAATGCCGTTTACACCGATCGGGTCCCAAACCTCCATCAAGACACGGCGGATCTGCCGTCGAATGTCGCGAGATTCTTCTTTGTCGATACCGTGAGGCGGCTGGAGCACGATGTGGCCATTATAGGATTTGCGGCGTTTCGACTGATCACAGCGAATCGAGCCACGCGAGCAAATCAGCGTCGCGTTTCCACTTTGGCGGCTTGCCCGGACGCAACTTCGCATCGACTTGTTCCAACGCCTTCCGCTTTGTCTCCAGGTCGGCTTGCGCATAATGGTTGGTCGTATCGAGTTGGGCGTGTCCCATCCAGCTTCGAATCACGGTAACGTCGACGCCGGCAGCAACGAGATGGACCGCGGTTGTATGCCTAAAAATATGCGGCGTGATCCGCTTCCGCGAAAGGGTCGGCACGTGCTGAGTTGCGGCCATCACGTACTGCCGCAAACGAAAGCGGAACCCGGAAGCCGTCAGCGGCTCGCCGTAACGGTTGACAAACACCGGTTCCTCGGCACGCCGGGGAGATCGCCGCAGGAGGGCCGCCACTACTTCCGCCGTTTCCGGCCAGAGCGGCGAGATTCTTTCCTTCCGGCCCTTGCCCACCAAGCGTACGTGCGCCGGCGATTTCAAGTGAATATCCTGCGGCCGTAAATCGAGTGCTTCCTGAATGCGCGCGCCTGTGTTGTAGAGGACCGATAGTAAAGTATGGTCCCGTTGACCTTCCGCCGTCGATTGGTCCGGTTGCGAGAGGATCGCCGCCACTTCAGCGGATTCCAGGTAAGACATGGCTCTCTTCGGCGCTCGCTTGAAAGGAACGTGCAGCACCTCCGCACACAGCTTGGCAGCGCGCGGCTCTCGATCGGCGACGAATGAGAAGAAACTGCGGATCGCCGCGAGGCGGCAGTTCCTCGTCCCGATGCTGCCGCGGCGGTCTCGCTCTATATGCTGCAAGAAGGCCAGAACCTCTACCCCGGTCAGGTCTTCCGTGCGCAGCGTCGCAACTTTCCGCTTTTGCCGCTCGGCCACGAAACGAAGAAACAGTCGCCACGTATCGCGGTAGGCCAATACCGTGCGATGCGACGCGTTCCGCTGCTCAACGAGCCATTCGTGAAAGAAGGCATGCAGTAGACCGGCAAGGACCGGAAGCGCTGGTTTCATTTTTCAGATCCTCCTTGGATCGCTTTCAGCACGCTGGCCTCGGCGCCACGAAACCTCGCATTGGCGTGCTGGAGAAGTTCCTGCGTGATCGTCAGGTAAATCAGTGTCGAATGGATGTTGAGGTGGCCGAGATACGTAGCCAGGTGCTGAAGACGGTTCTGAGGGTTGATTCCCTCGCGGTACCACGCGGTCATCCTGTGGACGACGAACGTGTGCCGAAGATCGTGAATCCGTGGTCCACCGCGGCCGCGGTGCGTGTTCAATCCGGCGCGGCGGATCACATTCTTGAGCAGTGCCCCGGCTGTGATCTGGCTGTATCCGCCTTTTTCATGCACGAACAACGGCGCCTGTGTTTCCTGGGATGCTCCCGCTTCGCGTCGGGCAAAGAGGTAGTTCCGCAAAGCGGTCATGGCGCTGGGCGAGAGCGGCAACCGGCGAGACTTGAAGAACTTGGTGTCCCTCACGTCGATGGTTCCCTCCTGCAGATCAATATCGCGGAGTTCCAAACTCACGATCTCGCCGAGCCGAAGTCCGGCGCAGTATGCCACGACCAACATCGTGTACAGCGTTAGCGGTCGCAATGGCGCCCGGAGGCCGGGATACGCCCGCGCCGTCCTAAGCAGCAATCCGATCTCCTCGTGGCTGTATATATAAGGACGGCATCGCTTCCGAGCAACGTCGTGAAGGAGCAGACGGTCGGGAACGATGGAAGGAGTCGCGGTGCCATTGCGCGTCAGCGCCGACGCTACGATGTTGCCGAGCCGAAGCCGCCGGAGTTTCAAGGCTGGCGATCCGACCGCGGCGGCATACTCGCGAATCAGTTTGGAGAGCGGTTCCTCCGCCGCGCTAGGCCGCGCCTGTAGGAATAGGTCGAATCGAAGAAACTCGCTCTCATGCCCGTAGCGATAACCCAAGCTGCGCATGCGCTGGATGTGATCGCGCATGACAGGTCCCAGATGACTTCCATAGCGCGGTGGCGGACGGAGAGCTTCCAGAGCCGCCGATGGTTTCGAGCTGACGAGAGCACGGACAATGCGAGCCGTCGAGCGGCACTCGTATTTCTGGCGCAGTTCCGCGAAAGGGTTGACCCGAACGATCTTCTGTTTCACCAACCAATCGAGGAATCGGGTCACCAACTGGGCACGATGAACCACCAGCCAGAAAGGTGACTCCGGCAACTGTGCCCGCAGCCATTTGCGTAGCTGGCGCTGATCGAGAACGGAAAAGATGCCGTTGTTGCCGAGAAACTCATGGATCCTACGCACGACGCAGCGGTAGCTCGTAGCTTTGGTTCGGACCTTGAGATCCCGCACGAACTGATCCAGCAACGTTTCAATCTGATCCTTCGAAGCTGCCACTTTTAGTTGCTCCTTGCCGGCACTTCGAGACTGAGCGCGCGAAGATCTTCAGTCGCCAGCCGAAGGTAAGTCTGCGTGGACGACGAGCTACGATGCCCGAGGAGATCGCCGATCCACTTCGGCGAGACCGAAGCTCGGAGTAGGCTTAACGCTCGCGCGAACCGAAACGCATGAGCCCCGTGCCGCCCTTGAACGTCGATTCCGGACTCCCGCAACCGGCGATAGATTGCGGTCGCAAATGACGCGGGCCCTGCAAGCGGTCGGAATGGGGCACGGACCCTCAGAAATACTTCCCGGCGTTCCGTCTGGGGCCGGCCATCTTTGAGATAGCTCACCAACGCTTCGCCTACTGCTGGCATCAGCGGAAGGAACGACTCAAGACCCGTTTTCGATTGCCGCACCCTGAACCGTTCTTCACGCCACTCGATGTCTTCCAGCCGTAGACGGAGCACTTCACTGGAACGCAGCCCGTACGTTGCGAGCAGCAGAAGCATCGCATAGTCGCGTAAGCCAGTGGGACTCCCATCGCTTTGGGTGGTCTTTAACACTGCCTCGACTTGCGGCTGCGTGAGTGCACGAGGGATGTCTTCGAACTGATACAGGGAAGGACTGGAAACTGCAACAGCCAGGTCCCGATCGATCAGCTTCGCCGCGTGCAAGTAGCGAAGAAAGCTCCGCAGGCAACTGCAAACACCCATCCGTGTGGCTCGCCGCAAATCGGGAAGGCGCCAAGCCAGGTAGTCGTCGATGTTCCGCAGGCTCAGTTGACGAACTGAGCGCACATCGGCGTTCTCGTGCAACCAATTAAGAAATACATGCGCGGCATCTCCGTTCTTGCGGAGTGTGGCCGCCGATAGGCCCTGCACATCCGTTAGCCATTGAGCATACCCATCACAAAGCTTCTGTTGAAGCCTCTCTTGTGCATTGTCTGGCTGCTTCGGCGGAGGCCACTGAGGATCTATCATTCGCAGCAGCAAATGAACGGGCGCTCTGAACAGGGATCGCCACTTCCTCTCGCAAGCGGGATCGCGCCGATGCTGTTTGCGAAACTGTTCCGATTGAGCATGGACAAACGCCTCAATATCCGCGGGCCGCACCACCTCTAAAGTGAGCCCCTGTTCTTGAATGAACGCGATGAACCTGCTTACAACCCAGACGTGGCGGACAATCACCCTGCGTCGATACTGCAAGCCCTGCAAGTGCTGCTGGAACCGAACCACCACGGCGGGGGTTTTGTCAGGAGGCCACTCGCCGAGCCTGAACTGCAAAAAGCTGCGGACGGACTGACGGCTGATGGTGCGCCACCAGACCATGCTCTTCAGCCGATTCGGTTTCCGCTTACGGTACATGCGTAGAGCGACTCGATGAAAGGCCTCGACATCGTCTGGCTGAACGTCTTCAACAGGCGTGTGACGCGTTCTGAGGTAATCGAGAAAGATGCTTACATGCAGGCAGCGGTCGTAGATCGTTTTGCGGTGAAAAGCGCGGCCGAGGAGGTGCTCTCTGTATTCGTCAAGTTCGGGATCTTTACGAGGCGGCGGGGGCCATTGCCCCTGAACAAAGCGCAGGAACTTGTGAATCCCTGATAAATATCCATGCTGCCATCCGCGAACCCAACTGGGGGAGCGCTTGTAGGCTCGGCGATACCACTTCAGCCGGTCTTTCAGGAAAGTAATCACGTGCTCTTGGGTCACTTGCTCAGGCGGAAGGGCGATGCGGTCCAGGAAAACAAGGAAATGTTTCACTCCGCATTCGTACTTGCGCGCTGATTCGGAGTCAATGTTCTCTTTCAGAACTCTGGTCCTGAACCAGGCGATGCGCCGGTCGGCGTCCGAAACCGGCGGCCACCGGCCCTGAACTAATGCAAGCAGCCGGTGAATCCCCGGCGTTTTCTCACATCGCCAATGAGTGTCATCCGGCGGAAAATGCCCGTGCTCCCGCCGGTACTGCTGGCGTTGCTTTGAAAGGAAACCCGCCACATCAAAAGGCTGGGCCATCCGGATGGGAATGTCGCGATCGTTCAGGAAAACGAGAAAACGCCTGGCGTCGCAAAGGTAGCCGCCAATCGTCGAGCGGCTCAGTTCCTCTTCGCTTAAATGCGCCCGCAGCTTGGCGAGCCAATAATCAATCCGTTGTGGTTGGGAAATCGAACGTCTCCTGGGGGGAGGCGCTTTTAGAGATGGCGCACCCTGGGCTGGAGATTCAAATTATGCGCAGGAAATGTCACGGTGGGTGGCCGCCGGCGTGGCGATCACGATCTTGCTCCGCATAAATCCGTGCTGCGCATAAACCAAGCTGTACGTAGAAGGGCGCCTGCAAACGCGCTCCTACGACGACAAGGAAGGCGTGAAGCGGTACGTCACCGAGGTAGTGGCAGAGAACTTAGTGTTGCTGGGTGGAGTCGCAAACGGCAACAGTAACGGCAATGGAAGAGGCGCGAAGGAAAAGACGGGTCGCCGCCAGACCCGTGGCACGCCTTCGACTAGCCATCGCGATCGGGAACCAGAGCCCGAAGAGCAAGGCCGCCAAGACGACGACGTACCGTTCTGAGCGGTTCGATAACTGCTCAGCATCTTGCAGGTGAAAGTCCTGCCGCAGGAGTTGGTTCATTGCCTGTGTAGCTATGGCGTACGCGTGGATGGCGACTGAAACGCGGGAGCAACGCCGGATAAACGTGGCCCCCGACCTAGATTGTGGGTGCGCGCAAACATGCAGCCCGTAACGAAAGTGAACCTTATCAGCCTCGTAAACGTCAGCCGTGCAGTGATGCTAGGAGAGCACGGTGTAGGGTGGTTCCGCCGAGTCCTTAGAACGGGGACGAAGGCCGCGGATTTTGGTGGATGAATGAACCAGGTGAAGCCAGGATCGGAACTCGGGGTATAGAGGATGGGATGCGTGGATAGAGCTGAGCGGAACGAACGAGACCTCTGTTCGTCACGGTTTAACCTGCCGTGTAATCGGGAGTATAAAGCAACCGCTGAAAACAACTGAGATGCGAACAAGAGGAGTCGGAGGAGGCCATAGTACCGCTGATCGGGAGGACAACATAACCTCTCCGGGAGGGAAGGGCCTCTGCTTCTGTCATGTTTTCGAGGGATGAGGTGCTGCGTGATTGCGAAAGCTCAAAACACGCCGTTAGAAAGGGTACGAGTACTCCAGCGAAAGCTATATCTGGCAGCCAAGGCGAATCCGACGCGTAAGTTCGGAGTGCTGTATGACAAGGTCTGTCGCGAAGATGTGCTTCGGGCGGCATATGTTCAGGTGAGGGCCAATAAAGGCGCTCCGGGTGTTGATCGTCAAACGTTCGAGGAAATCGAGAACGGTGTGGGGATTGATGCTTTTCTGAATGATATCCGCCAAAAGCTCGTTGGGAAACGGTACAAGCCTCTGCCGGTCCGAAGGGTGTTTATCCCCAAGGCCGATGGAACGCAACGACCGCTCGGCATTCCGGTCATCGTTGATCGTGTGGTTCAGGCAGCAGTGAAGATCGTCATCGAGCCTTTGTTCGAGGCGAGCTTCCGGGACTTCTCGTATGGGTTTCGGCCTCGCAAGAGCGCCCAGCAGGCCCTGCGGGAGGTCTACAAGTGGCTCAACTATAAATGCCACCGGGTTGTTGATGCGGATTTAAAGTCGTATTTCGATACGATTCCGCATGACAAGCTGCTCCTGTCGGTGAGGACCAAGGTCATTGACCGATCAGTTGTGAAGCTGATCGAGATGTGGCTGAAGGCCGGTGTAATGGAGGAACTGGGTGTCCGTAAGGAGACGACCGGTACTCCGCAGGGTGGCGTCATTTCTCCGCTGCTTGCGAACCTCTATCTGCATTGGCTGGACCGAACCTGGGAAAGGCGAGGCTTCGGCGAACGTCGTCACGATGCCCACATTGTGCGATACGCCGATGACTTCGTCATCTTGTGTCGCCAGCGTCCAGAGTTCTATCTGGATCAGGCTCGGGCGGTTCTTGACCGTTTGGGTCTGACGCTGAACGCCAAGAAGACTCGGATACTGAATGCTCGGGAGGAAACATTCGACTTCCTGGGACATCGGTTCGCTATCCGCGCCTCCAAGCGCTCAGGCGAATTGAAAACGTTCTATTATCCGACTCCCAAAGCGATGAAGTCCGTCAAAACGAAGATCCGCGAGGTTGTTCGTACGGGGCAGCATCGGGATCTCCCCGACTTGATCCAGGAGAAGGTAAACCCGATCCTGCGCGGTTGGGGAAACTACTTCAAGACGGGCAACTCAAGGATGCACTTCTTGAGCATCGCTAATTACACGACCTACACGCTCTGCATTATGCTGCGGAAAAAGTACAAGAAGCGATCGAAGGGATGGCGGGACCATCCGCCGAGCTGGTTCTACGACTACCACAAGCTGTTTCGATTGGACAGCCTGGTGGCCAGCGGTAGCGATCCAGAGCGGTATGGTCGCCTTGTGTCGTCGTAAAGCGCCAGACCGAAGACAGTCGGAAAGCCGTGTGCGGGAAAACCGCACGCACGGTTTGACGAGGGGCCGCTGAGGCGATGACTTCAAATCAGTGGCCTACTCTACAAAACGAGTTTTCGAGGCAAGTGAGGGCTGCGACGCGGATCACACCGACTCTTCGGAAGCTGTTTCCGTTAGCGGCGTTTCAAAGGAAGAATCCGAAAGCCATCCAGACCAAACGCTTCCCATGATTCTCCGAGTGGCGCGTCATCCGGCCGGAGCGCGGCCCGGTACTTCCACGAACCGTACGTCGGTTCCTTTGAACTCCGCCTCAACGGGTTTCCGGTCCGTTACCTGAGCAGATGACTCGATATCTGGCCGCAGCGAGCACTTCGACAGTTCCGGCGCAGGGTCTCCAACTCAGAACGATTGACGATCCCCGATTCGACGGCAGGACAATGATTTTCAGTGAATGTGATGAGGTGAAGTCGGCGATGAGACCAGATTAGGGGGGCTGCCCATGTGAGCCGGGCGGGCTCGAACACTGGGAGCGATCGGACGAGGTTGAAGTTCTCCGTGTGCTTGGCGAGTAACGGCTCGAAGTTGCCGTTGGGCGCCATGTTGTCGCAGATGGAAACCTTGCCGTTCTTAGCCAATTGGCACCTTCGCCGAGATCGAAATAGAAATCGCCATCGCCCCTTATGAGGCAAGCATTCTCTTCGAGCCAAGCCAGAGAGTTGCTATAATCTGGCGAACCCAATTCACCTGCTGTCGTCAATGCGCGGAGGTTACTCAACCGTATTTTCCTCAGACGTGTCGGCGACCACCGGCGCCAGAACAGCCTGTGCCTCCACAACCATATCCGCGGCGTTCCAATCGCAATGGTGCGCCGAAACTCCGGGGACTCTTAGGATGTCGAAAAGGGCCGCCTGAGCACGGGACAAAACTTCTGAATCGAAGCTGATAATCCCGATCGGGACAGGATACCCCTCTGCGTGTTTCAACGGCGAATGCACGGCAACATAAACGACGTGAGAAGGAACCAAGAATATTTCGAGCCCGCTTGGCAGACTTGAATTGGGAAAGGTCAGAATGCCGTTGAAGCGAGTCTTAAATCGTGAAACCCGACCTTCCCCCGCAAGAATAGAGCGGATCGCCCCGTCCGGGGTTTCAGCAAGTTGCTTTTCAACGGCCCCCAGTATTCCAGCTACCCGTCTAGTCGCGCCCCAGTGCGGAATCGACGGTTTTAACCAAAATTGCATTTTCGGCCGAGAACTCGACCTTGCGATTGCGTACTTCAGTGCGGACGCAAACCGAGCACGGTTAGGGTCGGTCCACAGTTGTCCGACCACTCGGACAGTTTGCCTGTCAACGCGCAATTCACCAGCCTGCCTTAATGTCGCCTTGAAGAATGCCTCAGCATTTAGATGATTGTCTTTGACCATCCCGGCCAGCTGGCTAGGCGCAATTCTAGTGCATGTCGAGATTGCAGAAGGGGCGAACTGATCCGCTCTCCATTGAATCGATCGCACAAACTCCGCGCACTTCTGAACAATTCCAGAACGGTCATCCAACTCCGTACCTGATCGCCATTCAAGGACGCTCGCCTCCGGAAACTCAGGATCGTCCTTCCGCACGGACACCGTTACAGGCACTAGCGTGCTGAACCGTTGCTCGGCGTTGACGAAATCAACGGTGTACAGACTCTGCTTTTCGAGTCTTGTCCCCCCGCGCTTCAGCCGGAATTCCTGAAAGAAACGTTTGAACGCCCTCATTACTACGGCTGACGCCTGTTCACCGGTTTCCATAGGCTCAATTGACAATTCGGGCAATCGGTACTCAAAATCGTCGAATATTCTGAATTGATCAGACGGGGCGAGCGAGATCAAATCGAAATCAAAACGTTCCTCCTTGTTCGATACCTCGAATAGCGCCGGTTCTTCACTCTCACTGAACAGACCGTGGCCAGCGTCTGTCAGATGGACCCTGCCTTTTGACCGTCGCACGTACCCTTGATTCTCGACATGATCCACAATGAAGCGGGTTTCGTCATTCGTAAATCCAAAAAACTCTCCTATGGTGGTTTCCGGGAGCGCGTTGACCAGCCTCAATAGCCGCAGAAGGAACTCGGTCGTCATAGAGAACTCGCCCGGCTCCGCCACTTTGTAGCGAATTCGGAACGACCGACAGGGTAGGCGCAACTCGATAACGTTTACGTCAACGAGGTCTGATACAGATGGCACCACATCACCAGAATCGGCGGGTCTCGGTTCGATCACATCATTCGACATCTGCTTTCGTTCTCCTCCGCGGCTGTTTAGAAATTCGCTTTTTCTTACGCTTCGGAACATCCCCCAACGCCAGTTCCTCGTCAGACAATTCGGTGAGCTTTGCGATTCCTTCCTCACACATCGCGTCATAGATCGACGCGACCCTGGCCATAGGGCTATCCGGTGGCCATGGATGAAAGGCTCCAACTATTACGAGTCTGTCCATGGCACGCGAAATAGCAACATTGATTCGGTTACCTCGGGCCATAAACCCACTCGCGATCGTGCGTATTGCGCCCAGACGCGGGCCCGCTTCGTTGTTCCGGACAAGTGACAGGATGACGACGAGGTTCTCTTTACCTTGATAGCTATCCACAGTATCGATAGTGTAGGCGTTTACCAGCGCGCCACTTAAGCCGAGGGTTCGAAGCTTTTGTCGGATGGCACGGCTTTGGGCAGCATACGTACAGATTATTCCGATCGGCTTGTCTTCGGGCGGCTGTTTCACTAACCACTCCATGAAGGGCGGATGACTGTCCAGTTCTCTTAATAAATCTGCGATCGCATTAACCTCGACCGGATTGGCTAGACTTCTGCCTCCTCCGGATTCCGTCGTCTGGTGGCCGCTTGGCCCAAGTTTGTGAGTTGCGATCCACGTAAGCTGCGTTTTTAGGCTCGCCGGCCAGATCGAATCCGGAGCAGATTCTTTCGTCCTTCCGTGTTCGAGGAGGCCGCCGTAAAAAGCCTCGGATACCAGCCTGCCGATATGGGGAAGCATGCGATATTGCACCGTGAGGGTCTGCCCAACGGTCTTGCCGTACCGCGACCCGAAGGCGCGTTCAAAATCACTGCGAACGATTTCTTTCATCGGCACGCGAAGCCGCCGCTGGACCTCTTTTAGCACAGACGGCTCATGAAATGGCTCAAGTTGGAGATGGTCGCCTACAAGCACAATCCATCTTCCAGCTTGGATCGGAACGGCCAACTCGCTTGGCGTGCAACGTGCGGCCTCATCTACAATGACTAAGTCAAACCGCGCGGACGCCAGCCCGAGAGCTGATCGGCCCAACCCCACGCAGGTTCCCGAAACGATTTGACGTGTGTTGGCTAAGAATTCTTCAAAGCTGCGTCGTGTGCCAGCTACGCTTCCCATCCAATCTCGCGTCAGACTTGATATCCCGCGCATCTTCCTGCCGAGTTCTGCCGAGCCGACTTTATGCTTTTCCAGAAGGAGCTGAAACACATCTTCATATGCGTCCGGCGCGGTCCAATCCACGTTGTCACCAAGCTCCATCTCGTGCTGCAATGTATCAAGAGTCTCCTCTAGGGAACGCGCTCGGGCCTCAGCGCCTTCCGGTGGCCCCGCAATTGGATTTAGCAAGCTCTGAAACTGCAAAAATATTGGCAATACTGTTGCTTCCAAGAAAAATAGATCATTGGCAAACTCGGCGGACACACCAACCTGACGCCCAGCTAGCAGAAATCTGTTTTTTAATCCGGCCCGAAAGTTTTCGCGATATTGACCCTCTACTCTCGCCGAGTGATATGGCCGAAGTAATTCTGAGACTGAGCCCTCCTGACCAACTCGAATCAGACTAGGTTCCACATCCTCCCGCCGAAAGAGTCGCAAAACGCCTTCGGTGGCGTTGTTGACGGCTTCATGAGCCTGGCTCGCGATGAGAATGTTTGAAACAATATTGTTCGAAAGAAGGTAGTGGGCAAGCGCCGCAATAAATTTTGTTTTCCCGGTACCAGGCGGCCCTTGTAGGAGACCCAGGGGCCGGCAGGCAACGATTCTGGCGAAAGCATCGACCTGTGGCTCGTTAAGGCCGTAGCGCTCCGTGAGAATCGCCCGATCGATGACGATGCCGGAAGTCTTCAAATGGTGTTGCTTGCAGGTGAGGTATTCAGCCAGATCTGGGATAACGGTCTGATGTTTTAGTAGCCTATTCGTTGCATCCAATCGCCGCTTGCGGCTATCGGCTTCCATCATGCTTCGGAACCGAAGGTCTGCACCTGCCTGACACAACTGAGCTCCATCCCTCGCGCGGTATCCTGAGGCGTCTATACAGATCTGTTTGCCGCTCGACAAATCGAGATCGAGTACGCCAATAGGAACCCAATTCCCTGTCCGGGTTCGGAACTCGACAGACACCTTGTCGTCTCGGGTGAAATCAAGAGTGCCAAATGTTTCTTGCAGTACCACCAAATGCCGTCGACGCTCCCGCGAATACGAACTGTCCAGCTCGGCGATTCCCCTTGTAACCTGCTCCTCCTCTACTTTCAGCAGCGTCTCCCACAACTCCGAAACATCGAGCGTCGGTAATTCTCCGAATGGCACATACTCGTGAGCAATAACATCTTCGTCAAGTGGTTGCTCTTGTTCGGCAGCTTTGGTCTTAGGCTCCTCACCGGACGGCGTCCGGCTTCGTACAGCTTGCTCCTCACGTGCTTTTGTGATGACAACGGCAAGCTGTGAGGTGTCCGTAACTCCAGCTACGGCGCTTATCTGCGCTTCGAGACGCATCGTGCTGCGCTTTTCAGCGAGGGCGACCAATGATTGTGCCACTGCTTCACGCCGCACGGAAACGATCTGATGGTCTCTTAGGGGGTCAAGTACTACAACCAGTTCCTCTGCATTGCCGGTGATCGTGACTTTGGACGGATTGTGAATCCAAATATGATAGTGGCCTTCGTCAGACACAATCGGGCCAGCAGGTAAGCCCGGAAAGGAAAGGGTTAGCGACCGCAGTTCTTCGGCAACTGGCGGTGCCAGCGCGGCGTCGAATGCCTCGATGAGCGGGCTCAATGTCGATAAAGCTGGTGGCGTGTGATAGCAGACCTGAATCGCCTCATTTACAATGTTGGACATATTGGAGTCCAATTGTGCCTGAGAAAGCAGCTCCTCAGAAAGTTTTAGCAGCCCATACCGATCGCGTTCCTTCGTACCGACCTCATAATGTGGAGCGTACGCGCTGGTGATGATATTACCCTCAGCCGCTGGACCGAAATCTAATAGATCCACGAGCACGGGGGCTGCTACCGCTTCATTCCAGCGCACGATGATATTACTCGGGCTCAAATCGCCGTGGGCAAAGCCAGCACTGTGTAGGCCGTCGACGGTCGAGGCAAGCTGTGATAAAAACTGGACGACGGTTGCCGGTCGAGACCAGTTCTCTTGGTGCGCAGCGGTGGAAGCGGCTAAAGTGTCACCTTCGATAAAATCTTGAACCAAAACCAAGTGATCGCTAAGATAGCCGATATCTTTAAGGGGTGCTATGCCCGTTGGGTTGGCGAGGATAAGATCCTCTGCCTGCTCACAAAACCTTGCTATACGCGGGGCTTCTAATAGTTCATCTCCCCAGCACGCGCGCCGCCACGCCTTTACAAGGAGTAGTGTTTCACCCTTTTGGGATGTCCAGACGATAATTCGATCGGTTTCTTTAAGAAGTGAGGCTTCCGGATACTCTCGATATAGCTCACGCACACTTTTCCACCGCCTGAACCGCTGTAGCCGCTCGATAGGGTTCGGCCCGAGATCGGACAGCCGAAGCGACTCATTAAACGAGTCAAGCATCTCTTGGGCATCGGAAAACCGATCTGCAGAGGACACGTCAAGACTCTTGGCGAACCAGCTATACAAATGAGCCAATTTGCCAGTTTCGTCCGCGTCGGAACTCCACGATGGAGGTTCACCAAGGTGCGATGACTTCGGAGGAAGCCCGAATAATAGGGAATGGATTACCGCGCCCAGGAGAAAGACATCTTTGCGAAAATTATCTGGTATTTGTTCGATGATGTGTTCTGGAAGCACCGTATCATTGGCCAGGAATTCGAACCGTTTCGAACCGAGAGAGACGAGCGTCGGGTACGAAGCAGCTACAAAATGGGATAATCGGACGACAGAGGGCAATTCCAACCAGACACTGTGGTTCCCGATATCGAGGTGAGCAGTTCGGATTCGGTGCATCGCTGCAACGTGGGACAAGAGGCTTCTCGCTAGCTCAACTCTTGCGGGCGTTGTGAGCTCCATGCCTTCGGATACTAAGAATTCGCTAAGCCGGCGGAGTTGCCGACGCCGTTCAAAGATTTCCCAGTAGTGAATACCCTTCGCTGGATCGGCAATTCGCGGGCGAATCACTGCCGTTTCAAGATGGGGTTGCCGGTCGATGAGGTAGGTGATCACGGCTTGCTCTCGCCCCGCAATCTCTGTACGTGCTTCCTCCGAAGCGTAGCGTGGTTCGGCTTTCGAAAAATCCCAGAGGCGGAGTAAACCGAAGCCCCGACTCACTGAAGGTTCTTCGACGTCATATTCGCTATATATCTGCTTCGGGTGTTGATAGGTCTGTTCGGAGACCACTCGGTATTCTCCGTACCGTTTTTCGAGAGGTTTGAAATAACCTTCGGAGGCTCCGAAGAACCGGGCAAGATCATCCCGCCAACGGCTTCCTGTAGCTGTGTAAGGGTCCGCCTTGTCGATCCAAGATGGCGATGCTAGTCGCGCGAGGCGTTCTCGGGGGGCCTGTATGATTCGGCAGAATTCGTCAATTTGGAAGACGCGGGGTTTTTCGAGATCAGGCAATTCGCGAATGTCGCATCGACCAGTTGCGATTACGCATCCTTCAACGAGCGGCATTTGCCAGCGGTTGAAGGCTGCTCCTCTTTGTTTGGCAGTTTTTCCAAGAAACCGCGAGAGCAAGCCAGCCATGATTCTGGCGTTTTCGAGAATCTTCTTTACCGGCGATGTGTCGACGCTGTGTCCGTTTTGAAACCATCGATCAGCATCGCTCGTGATCTTTCCGTTCCAGTCTTTCAGGTCGACTATCAGGATTCGATCGTCGAGAACGATTACGACATCGATTTGGCGGGGCATGGCTCCCGCCTCTATGAGTTCGAGGTTGGTGAACGCATACCAATCGGAGGGAAGTGTTCGCAGCTTTTCAATGCCCGGTACTTCTCGACGGTGGATTCCCTTGCCTGAAATGTGTATGCGCATTTCGCTTTATCGTACTCTCTTCCAGACTGTTAAACGGGGGGCTCCCTTTCGGGGACTACCCAGAAGACACGCCTAGGCCTCGGAGATGCCGCGGCGCTTTCCGAAGGTCACTCTGATGGGCGCGGCCCGCGTGAACGAAGTGACGAATGCAATTAGATCTGCAAGTTCACTTCCGCTGGAGAGGTGTGACCGGAGTTCGGGCCAGCAACCTGGTTCCCGAAACATTCTCGGGTCTTTCCGATGTAACTGTTTTTGTAACCATTCCGGGATAATTAGGGAAACTTGAAGAAACGGTCAATCCGTACAAACCACAGAAACAAATATACTTATGTTTCTAGCGGTCTCTGTGGATTTCGCCGGAATGGATTATGAGTCCGCTGCTCTATGCGGATCAGAGAGCGGATGGTCCGCCACTCGGAGAATGCTCCCCCGATCTGGCTTTCTTGGACATCGGTCCTGGTAAGTCGCCGTCCCAGAAGGGGATTGGGCGCGCTTGCGACAGTTGATGGCGTTCCGAATGGTCGTTTTTTCCTCTTGTAGAAGCGGCCCGGTGCAAATGACAGATCTCGCTTTCCATCGGCGACAAACCGAGCCTTTCCTCGGGCTGACCACGGGTCGCCTCGCCCGCGGATGACATCCAAGTACTTTTCCCAGTCGAGCCCAGCTATTGCGTTTGTGCGTAATCCGGAGGCTCTCCGATTCGGACCCGGAGTTCCTTGAGCCATTCGGCCTTGTTCTTTCCATGAACGACGCGGCCGAGGAACCCGAGCGATTCGGCAATATTGTCGCGGTTGAGCCGGATGTCCTGACGGGTCGTCTTAGCATACTGCCACACCCACTGCTTGACATCGTCTGGCTTTGTGAAGACGTAGGTCGCATGACCGGCCTGCGGCACCTCGACGACTACGGATTTCTCGAGATCGAAAATGTATTCGTCACGGAACACGTACATCGCTCGCGTGCGCTTGGTTAGCTGCTCGTGATAGTAGGAATCGTAATCCGGACGCCAGGTGATCTGTGCGACATCAAAGTCGCCGGGCAGACCGAGATTCCAGCAGAGCC
>PMOK01000302.1 GCA_003162425.1 Bryobacterales bacterium
CACTTTTGGGGTTCAGTCCAGCCCGCCTCCTGCCTCCTGCCTCCTGCCTCCTGCCGCCTGCCGCCTGCCTCCTGCCGCCTGTTCTCAATTCTCTCCCCACATTGCCGAAATGAACTAAAGGAGGTTGTGTATCCAACACGCCCTCGAACCCGACGGCGCTAGACGCCTCACAAGAGACGAAAAGCTCGATCTCTGCCTGAAGCGCGTTTCCCACGGCGGAGGGGTACCTCCCTTCTCGAACCACGCTAATGAAATCTTGGTCCGTACACTCGATGTTGACAGCGGCAGCTCCCAGGCTTTGATTCGAATCATCCTCCACGATCCCGGTCTGGCGGCGCAGGTCCTGCGGGCAGCCAACTCAGTTATGTACAACCATTCCGGGCGGCCCATCCTGAACATTGCCCACGCCACTACCCTGCTTGGCTGGTTGCAAGTCCGCAACATGGCCGACACGGTCCGCCATATCGAACATTTCGCGAATCATTCCCCGGGACTCCCCGAACTGGTGCTCGGATCCGTGCTGACGGCTGTTCAAAGCCGGAATGTCGCGGCTGCCATCGGCTATCCTCGTCCGGAGGAGGCTTACATCTGCGGGCTGCTTCGCAATATCGGAGAGGTGCTCATTGGCTGTCATTTTCCCCACGAATACTCACGGGTCATTTTGACCATGGAAGAGGATAAGATTCCCGAGCGCGCCGCCTGTTTCCGGGTTCTCGATTTCTCCTGGGAAGACGTCGGATTGCGTGTAGTCACGGGTTGGAATATGCCCGCTCCAGTGCGGCTAAGCATGCAGACATCGGAAGTGGCCGGATCGTTGATCGACCGGTCGCTTGCTTCCATCACCAACTACGGCCACAACCTGACCCGCGCTCTCTACCGCAAAGGCGTTGCCGTGGACAAGGTGCAACTTGACACCGTGCTCGGCCCAGCCGGACAGCCTACTCTGCTTTCCGTGCGCGATCTCGGCCGCATAGCCGAATCCGCGGTGCTTGAAACCCGCGAGACGTTCTCTTCTCTCCAGGTCTCTACCGAGACCATGCGTCTCTCCAAGCAAGCCGAGCGGGCGCGCATTATTCTGGAATCCGTTCCAATCTTCGGCGACGCTCGTCTCACTCTGGATCGAGCGATTCAAAGGGCTGCCGGCATCCTGAATCAGACAGACCTGGATCTGGCTTCCTTTATTTCAACGCTGCTGGATGCGGTGTGCGCCGCCGGGTTCGTCCGCGTGGTGTTCGGACTGATGAATGAGAATCTGAGATTGATTGCTGGACGCCTTGCAAGCGGAGAATCGGGCGAAGACCTATTGAACCGCTTCCGGTTTCCCACCGATGGTGCCGCCGGCCCTATCCTGGCCGCTATAAAACGCAGGGAAGACATCTGGGTTGACCGCGCACGCGACGGCCGCTACGACGGCTCCCCCCTGATCACAGCCTTCAACCCTGGCGGATTCGCGTTGCTCCCCATCGTGATCCAGCGCAAAACCGTAGCCTGTATCTACGCCGACCTCCCCGGCTCCCTGCACAGACTCGATGCGGTTCGCCCGGCTATCGGCCGTGTGCGCGACCTTATTGCCCAAGCCATCTGCAAACAGGCTTCGCAATCCGAACTTTAGCATCGAAATCCCATGCGTTCATATGTGTGGGCGCCACGCGCGTAGCGCACGCANNCTCCTGGCGATGCACGGCAGTAGAGATTCAGATCGGACAGCCCCCTGGTCCCCAGCCCCCACATCTCCGTCATAAGATAGTGGAGGGGTTTTCGTGGCATACGATTTCACTAGACGTCATTTCTTTTTCGGTTCTCTACTGGCTGGCGCGGTTCCCAGTGCCGGATTCGGCAGCGTCCCTTCCCTGCGGGCGCTCGGCTACAAGTCACCCAATGAGAAGCTGAATATCGCGTCCATCGGCGCGGGAGGCAAAGCCGCCAGCGATATCAGCGGCTGCTCCAACGAGAACATCGTCGCACTCTGCGATGTGGACGAGGTGCGCGCCGCGGGAAAGTTCAAACAGTATGAAAAACTCCCGAAGTATAAAGACTTCCGCAAAATGCTGGATGAGCAGGGCGCGAACATCGACGCTGTCATCGTCAGCATTCCCGATTTCATGCATGCCACCGCGGCCATGTGGTGCATGGAACGCGGTAAGCACGTGTACGTACAGAAACCACTGACTCGCACCGTTTGGGAAGCACGTCAACTTCAGGAGGGCGCGAACAAATACAGAGTCGCTTCGCAGATGGGCAACCAGGGCTATTCGAACGAGGGAACCCGCCAAGCCGCTGAGATGATCTGGGCCGGTGAGATCGGCAACGTCACCGAAGTGCACGCCTGGACCGATCGTCCTATTTGGCCGCAAGGACTGACCCAAATCCCGGCTTCCGAGCCGGTTCCGAACACCCTCGACTGGGACCTCTGGCTCGGCGTCGCCGAAAAACGTCCCTATACTTCCGGTGGCCCTGATTACAAATCGACCATCGGCGGATACTTCTATCAGCCAGCCAACTGGCGCGGTTTTTACGATTTCGGATGTGGCGCGCTGGGCGACATGGCGTGTCACATTCTGGGCGCGCCGAATCTGGCTTTGCAACTGGGTGCTCCCTCGAGCGTAGAGTGCATACAAAAAGAAGGCCCCAGCGATTTCATGTTTCCCGCCAAGTCGGTAATCCGCTATGATTTTCCCGCGCGCGGCTCCATGCCGCCCGTGAAGCTGTTCTGGCACGACGGATTGAAAGAGACGCCCACCATCCCTGGAGTTCCCGAGGGCGAGCTTCTGGGCGATTTGCCTTACGCCCGCCGGCCTGAGGGCGCGCCTCCGCCTCCAACTCCGCCGCGCACCGGTTTCGTCGGCAACGTATTTGACTATGAGAAATATCAGGCCATAACGAACGCCGCCGAAAAGCGTGTCCCTCCGCCCGACGGCAGCCTGTTTATCGGCGACAAAGGCATGCTGACAACAGGCACTTACGGCGAGGCCACCAGGCTGATTCCCGTAGAGAAGATGGCCGACTACCATTTCCCGCCGCAGGTGCTCACGCGCTCGCCCGGCCACTACCGCGATTGGATTCGGGCCTGCAAAGGCGGCGATCCGGCCTGTTCGAATTTCAATGTGGCCGTGCCCTTTGTGGAATGGATGCTGCTCGGAGTGATCGCGCTTCGCGTCGAAGGAAAGCTTGAATGGGACGCGGCGAAAATGCGGTTCACCAACAATCCTGAGGCCAACAAGTATCTCAAACCTACGTTCCGCAAAGGCTGGTCTCTGACTTAGTACTTCGGCTCAGGAGGATGAGGTTCAAACTCCAAATCGCCATCTGATTTCGCAATATGGCAAAGTACTTCAGCGCCAGCCAGCGGCCGTTGTATGCCGATTTGAACAGCTAGTGGACTTTACTACTGCCGTGCGTCGCCAGAAGTGGCGACGCGGCACGAAAATGTGCGTGCGCTACGCGTGGCGCGAACACTCTTGTTTGCCGCGTTCGCACTTCTGCGAACGCCTTGGACTTCCATACTAAAGTTTTCTCGCCGACAGCCCACTAGTATTGTAACCGCGATGGCCGCGTGGACAGTTGCCTCCAAAGACTAGGGGAACCGGAGTAAACGCGCTTCGGCCAATTCTTCCGGCGATGCCCGGAAAAATCCTAGACACAGGCGACTACGGTCTCGGTGTGGTAGCCGGGCTCCAGCGCCACGGT
>PMOK01000080.1 GCA_003162425.1 Bryobacterales bacterium
CCAGGGGGTCCGCCCCACTCGCTGGTCACTCCTCGGAATACAAGTGTTCCGGCAAACTCCGGGCGTTCACACGAATGTGAACGTCAATTTTAGCGGGGCTTATACGCGACGCAGTCGATTTCCACTTTCATCTCGGTTTGGTAGAACTGCGCTTCTACCGTGGTGCGGGCTGGGCGCGTTTCGCCGAAGAACGCAGCGTAGACCTCGTTCATGGCGGGGAAATCCTGGGCGTTCTTCAGAAAAACCGAACACTTCACTACGTCGGCGGGCGTGGCGCCGGCTTGCTCCAGGATACGGCGAATGTTTTCGAGCGTGATGCGCACTTCGTGACGAATGTCGCCCAGCGAGAATTCGTTGGTAGCCGGATCGATGGGGCCTTGGCCAGAGACGAAAATCAAGTCGCCGGCCCGGACGAAAGGCGAATAGGGACCGCGGGGTTTCGGAATGCTCATTGCATCGTATGGTGGTGCGGTTCTGGTTTCTTCTTGCGGGAGCGGCGCGGCGGACGGTCGCCGGTGTTGCCTGATCCCGACGTTTTGCGCGGCCTGCGGATCGGCTTGGGCTTAACCGGCGGAGGATTGGGTTCGAGCAGCGACGGCTGGCCTTCCACGATGGGCTGCTTTTCGTCCTCTTCCTCTTCGATATGCTGTTCGGCGGGCGGCTCAGGGACAGCGGGCGGATAAAATTCGGCGCCGAGATAAACCACCAGGCCTTTCTCTTCATCCGGCTCCACGCGCACAACTAACTTATCCTGCGCGTAATTCAGAAACTCGGAAAACTCCTGGAAGCCATATGCGCCGGGCTGAAAATTCGGAACTTCGGCCTGCACCCAGGCGCTGAGATCGTCCACCGGAGCTCCGTTCTCCATTTCCAGACGATGCGTTTCCAATACATCGCGCAGGGCGGGCAGAGCCTCTTCGGGCTTGGGCGTGGGGCGTTCCGGCTGGCTCGAGGTTTTGCGCTCGATGATATAGCGGCCGCCTTGGCCGCTGACGTTCACGAAGTCGGCTTTCTTGAGCTTCTCCACGAAGTCGGAGAAACTGCCGGCGCCGTAAGCTTTTTCGGTAAAGGCTGAATCGAGCTGCAGCATAGTTGATTTCAGCAATCCAAGCTGAGGTTGAACGGCGCGGCGTTCCAGAACTTGCAGTGCGCGCTCCACCAGCGGCATGGCGAGCGCGAGATCAAGCGGCGCCGGACGCGCGCGATGCCCGCCCTGACGTTGGGCACCCCCGCTACCGCCGCTACCACCGGTTCCGTGCAGCTGTTGCGGCTGGCGTTGCGGAGGACGATCGCGGCTTTCCGATCGTTGTTCCGGATCGGAAAGCAGCGATTCGTAGCTGACGAACTCGTAACAGTTCTGCTGCAGAATTGTGCTGGTGAAGGCCTTGCCGCCCACCACGAACACGGTCTTGCCGTATTCCTTGAGCTTGTTGACCAGCGGGATGAAATCGCTGTCGCCGCTGACAATGGCGAACGCATTCACATGCGGATGGGTGAATGCCATTTCCAGAGCGTCGAGGGCCAGATTGATGTCACCGCCGTTTTTGTCGCCGCGGGGCGAAGGCATGCGCTGCACCATCTGGACGGCGTTTTCGGCCATGGACCGGGCGGCGCCTTCCTGGCGTCCCCAGTTGGCATAAGCAAATTTGGCGACCAGCTCGCCGCGCTCCTTGAGCGCATCAAGCGGGAGCGATACATCAAACTCCCGCCGAAGAGTGGATTTTACGCCGATCTCGATATTGTCGTAATCGACGAATACGGCGATGTTCAGTTTTTCTTGCATTGTTTCTTTCTTGACCGCTTCCTCACGGTCGCGGTTCGGTCTAACTACACAGGCAAAGAATGCCTGGCTTGCACGGGTGGAAGCCCGTGACACTTCAGACGGTCTGCTTTACAGAAGACCGGATGAAGTCTACTATCGCTTCGAGCGAGGCTCCGGGCTGGAACACAGCCGCGACGCCCAGCTTCTTCAGTTGGGCAGCGTCCTCGTCAGGAATTATACCTCCGACGGTCACCAGGACGTCCAGCATGCCTTTCTCTTTGAGCAGCTGCATCACCCGAGGAACGATCGCATTGTGCGCGCCGGAGAGGATGGACAATCCGATAACCTGGACGTCTTCCTGCAGAGCGGCGTTTACGATCATCTCCGGGGTTTGGCGCAGGCCGGTGTATATTACTTCCATGCCCGCGTCGCGGAGAGCCCGCGCGATAACCTTCGCTCCCCGGTCGTGGCCATCCAAACCCGGTTTGGCGACCAGTACCCGGATGCGATGATCCATACCCCTTGATCTTAGCATCGTAGGACAAGCCTCCGGCTTGTCCAATTTGGCAAGTCGGAGACTTGCCCTACGGGGAACGGCGATTGTAATTGAGAGAAAGAGTGTTTAGAGTACGCTGGTTTCCGTGTAAGTGCCGAAGACGTCGCGGAAGGCGTCGCAGATTTCGCCTAGAGTGGTGTAGGCGCGGACTGCGTCCAGGATGTACGGCATGGTGTTTTCGCGGCCTTCGGCGGCGCGTTTCAGGGCGTCTAACGACGCAGCTACTTTTTCGTTGGAGCGGCGAGCCTTCAGTTTCTTGAGTTTTTCCAGTTGGTGTTGTTGCGAGGATTCGTCGATGTGGAGCAGCTCGATGGGTGGCTCGTTCTTTTCGACGAAGGCATTCACACCTACGATTTTTTGCTCGCCGGTCTCGATCGTGTGTTGATATTCGTAGCTGGCGTTGGCGATCTCGGTTTGGGGGTACCCACGTTCGATGGCGGGGATCATGCCGCCCATTTCGTCGATGCGGCGAATGTAGTCGTTCGCACGCTTTTCCATTTCGGCCGTGAGGCTCTCTACGAAATAGCTTCCGCCCAGCGGATCGGGAATGTCGGGAACACCGCTCTCGTACGCAATTACCTGTTGGGTGCGTAGAGCTATCGTCACCGCGTGCTCGCTGGGCAACGCGTAGGCTTCGTCGAGCGAATTGGTGTGCAGTGACTGCGCTCCGCCCAACACGGCCGCCAGCGCCTGCAACGTGGTTCGAACGATGTTGTTCTGTGGTTGCTGCCAGGTGAGCGAGCAGCCGGCAGTTTGCGCGTGGGTGCGCAGCTTCCAGCTCTTTTCGTCCTGGGCGCCGAAGCGGTCGCGCATCAGTTCGGCCCAGATTTTGCGCGCCGCGCGGTACTTCGCGATCTCTTCGAAGAAATCGTTATGCGCATTGAAGAAGAAGCTGAGGCGGGGAGCGAAACTATCCACGGGAAGGCCGCGTTCGAGCGCCCAATCGACATATTCAATGCCGTCGCGCAAAGTGAATGCCAGCTCCTGCACGGCGGTGGATCCAGCTTCGCGAATATGATAGCCGCTGATGGAAATCGGATTGAAACGCGGAACGCGCTGGGTGGAGTATTCGATAACATCAGTTACCAGGCGCATGGAAGGGCGCGGCGGAAAAATGTATTCCTTCTGCGCGATGTATTCCTTCAGGATGTCGTTCTGCAGGGTGCCCGACATGCGCGACCAATCCACGCCCTGCTTTTCGCCGACCGCGAGGTACATGGCCCACAGAATGGGCGCGGGCGAATTGATGGTCATCGAAACGGTGACGTCGCCCAGCGGAATGCCGCTGAATAGGATCTCCATGTCCTCGAGCGAAGAGATGGAGACGCCGCACTTGCCGACTTCGCCTTCTGACGTGGCGTGATCGGCATCGTAGCCCATGAGCGTGGGCAGGTCGAAGGCGACAGAGAGTCCGGTCTGGCCTTGGCCCAATAAATAAAGATAGCGGCGATTGGTTTCCTCAGGCGTGGCAAAGCCGGAGAACTGGCGCATGGTCCAAAGCCGGCCGCGGTACATGTCGCGATGGATGCCGCGCGTGTAGGGAAACTCGCCCGGTGCGGGGAGTTCGAGACCTTGGGTGTGCGCGGGCGTGTAGACCGGCTCGATGGGGATGCCACTGAGGCTGGTGACGTCGCTGGTTAGCTTAGCCATTGATTTTATTGTAGGGCGTTGGGGGTGGCGTCGCGG
>PMOK01000089.1:0-22323 GCA_003162425.1 Bryobacterales bacterium
GCCACCAACCACAGCGGCAACGCGGTAGGAAGCCGGATGGCGGAGAAGAACTTGATTCCAACCAGCGCCAGGCCCAGGCCGGCTGCGCCGCCGGCAAACGCCAACAGCAGGCTTTCAGTTAGCAACTGCCGAACCAAACGCGAGCGGCTGGCGCCAGTAGCCAGGCGAATAGCAATTTCGCGCGATCGCGCACGGGCGCGCGATAACAACAGACTGGCCACGTTGGCGCAAGCGATCAGCAAAACCAGTCCGGCAATTGCGAGGAAAATTGCGGTTTCGAGCGCGTCATCCGGATCTACGCGCATGCGGGCTTGAAGTTCAGTCATTGCAAGGGCGCCGCGTCCCCGATTGGTATCCGGATAAGCCTGCTCTAAATTCCGCGCGATCGTTTGCAACTCGGCTTGCGCCTCGGACGCGGTGCGTCCCGGCTGAAGCCGTCCGTAGACGGATAGGTTGAGGCGGTCGCGATGGCCCAATAGATCTTTCTCATCCGGCGCGAACCGTGGCGTTATACCCTGAGGCACGTACATAGATTCGTGGACATAGCGGTCGAGGCCAGGGAAGCTCGCGGGAGCTACCCCGATGATGGTGAAGTCCACCTTGCTGAGCTTCACCGTGCGGCCGATGACGGAAGGATCGCGCCCAAACTGCGAGTCCCAGGTAGAATCACTGATTACGACAACGGCCTCGCGATCTTCGTCCGCGCGAAATCCGCGGCCCAACGAAGGCCTGACGCCCATCACGTCAAAAAAATTCGTCGTTACCGCCAAGCCGAGCAGGAGTTTTGCCGGCGCATCGGCATTCGGGTTAAAGCCGATCGCGATGTTCTTGTAGCCTAGCAACCCGGAAAGAGTCTTGGCGTGATCGCGAAAGTCAAGGTAATCGGGATACGAAATCCTGCCATATCGTTCCGTTTGTGAGGTGCTAACCACGCGCACCATATCCGCGGGATGATCCACCGGGAGCGGCCGCAGAAGCATGGCGTCGGCCAAGCTGAACATCGAGGTATTGGCGCCTATACCGATGGCGAGCGAGAGAATGGCGACGGCACTGAAGCCGGGGTTAGCGGCCAGCATCCGGATGCCGTAGCGAATATCGTTCCAGAGTGTGCGCATATCTTCTTACTACGACGCACACCCCGGATCGAATGTTCAAGTTTTGTGAAAAATGCTTAAACCGAGCTGATCAAACCAGAGCAGGCTGTGGCACGCCCGCTTTCAGGTACCAGGGCTTAGCGGTTTTGGTAGCTGCGTTGACGGCCTCGATATTCTTCACGCCTTCGGTGGAGAGCCAGTCTTCCAGCGCCTTCACGCCTTGCTTAGCGTAAATCGGCATGCCATCCTTCCACGTGGCTCGTCCGCACAGCACGCCGGAATAGTCGGTGCCGGCTTCGGCAGCCATGGTCAGTTCCTCGACGAATTGGGCGTTGCCAACGCCGGCGCTCAAATAAATAAAGGGCTTCTTTGCGGCGTCCGCGGCGCGGCGGAAATGGTCCAGCGCTTCTTTGCGCGTGTAGGCTTTTTGCCCCTTGTAGACGCTGCTGCCTTCGACGAAGTTCGCGTTGATTGGAACCTCCACTTTCAGAACATCCACGCGGTATTGGGGTTTCGAGAACTCTTCCATGCTCTTGGTAACGCTCACCGGTTTCTGCTTGGCAAATTCCAGGCCCTTTTCGTCGCCGCCTTTGGGATCGTAGCCGACGAATTCGAGGAAGAACGGGATCTGGTGAGTCTCGCACTCGGCGCCGACGCGTTCGATGAAGGCATGCTTGATGTCGTTCAACGGCGCTTCTTCGAACGGCGAATAATAGATGAGAATCTTGACCGCGTCGGCGCCCCAATCGACGATGCGTTTGGCGGAGACGTGCGGCAGCAGATCGGGCAGGCGGCCGGGTTGGGTGTTATCGTAGCCGGTCTCTTCGTAGGCCAGCAGCAGGCCTGCATTCTTGGAGCGCGCCTTGGCGGCGGGGAGTCCAAATTCGGGATCCAGCAGGATCGCGCTGGCGTGTGGCGTCAGGATCTTCGAGACCGCCACTTTGAATTCCGTCATCATCTCAGGAGTAACCTGGCCGGTAGGGATGCCCTTGCCTGCGGCTATGGCCTTTTGCAAGCTGCCCCGCTGGTCCATCGCGGCAGCGGCGATGACCCCGTTCTTGTTTGATAGCGCCGTCATATGACGGAGTTTTCCTTCGGATATGCTCATAGATCTCCTATCACTTTGATTGTCTCGCAGAATGGTGCCGCGAGGTGTTCGCGCCGTCGAGAAACATCTTCTTTGATGGACGTGGGGCGGACCCCCTGGTCCGCGGCCGACGCCCTCGTCGGCCCTGCTGGGGAATAGATATAGCATCGAGGTGCGGGTCCAGGGGGACCCGCGCGGACCAGGGGGTCCGCCCCACTATTGCGTATGTTTACGGTTTCGTAGAAGCGGTAACCGTTCTCGGGCCGTCATCCAATCCTTCAATGACGATTTTTCCCGGTCGGCGGGCCGATGCAGGCTGCTGCGCTGCCATTTGCCGTGCGGCTGTCAGTAGTGCGGCAAACTGCTTGCCCATGTCATCCGTCATGAACCCGCTGAAACGCGCTAGAGCCACATCGCGGCTAAGGACTAGCGTGCAATGCACGGACGTTCCCTCAACGGCCGCCTACATTTCACGAGGCGCACCCTTCAGCTGGGCCCCAGCAGCTTCTCGGCGATCTCCGCACTGGGCGTGTCCATAGTGAGATCCATGCGGAACTGGTTGTTGAGGCTCACGCCAAACTTGATGGCTGTTATCGGCGTACCGCTTCTCCTCCCCTGCCCAAACGCGGCCAAGGCCGAAGGTTTCCCCCAAACCCAAAAGTGATACATCCCGGAAAGTTGCTGCGCCCCTTTGAGCGGCGGCGTGACGGAGAGCGGGAAACTGAGACGATGGCGGACGAACTTGAGCGCAAAGGGAGAGCCCATGGCGATGGTGTCGACAGACACGCGCATCGACTGCAGACCGCCAACTTGCGCTCCTTCCGGGAAATCGTCGAGGTGTCCCATCATGACCGCGAGAATTTCTTTGCCGTGAACCGAAATCACGGCCTGCGTAAGATCGCCTAGCTTCGCGAGCAGCTTGTCCTGCTCCTCCGCGGTTGCACCCAGCTTTTCAGTCCACTGGCGGATGAGCGTGCGCGCCAACTCAGATTCCGCCAGGCTGGCCATGTTGATCCCAATCAGCAGATCCGCGTTCGGCTCCACCAATCTCCAATCCCACTCGCCAAGCCGGATGTCGGATGGGCTGCCCTTGGTGCGTCGCGCGCGCGGCAACATCTCTTGCGTTGGCTCGGGGCTGGGTGCAACAACGGTCTGCGGCGCCGACGTTGTCGCTCTCGCGGCGGGAACCTTAGCCTTAGGCTTGGTCGAATTCTTGGTCGAATCCTTATCGGGGCACATCGCGTCGTCCGGGTTCTTCCCGCACCAAGAATTCGCCATTACCGCCTTCATGGATTCGTCCATGCTGATGGGCTTGCCGTCTTTGCAAGTAGGCGCGTGTGGATTCTCGCGACAGTAATCCTCATACGAGTTGTACACCGGGATCTGTGCGAGCATAGCGGTTGCGGATAGGACAGCTCCGCAAAGGACTTTCGTAGAAAGATCCATACACCACTCCCCAACCCCGTTACAATCGATGGATGCGCAACGCCGCCTCAATTCTCGCCATCCTGCTAACGCAGGCTTGGGCCCAGACCACCCCGCCTGCACCGAAATATCCTGCTTATCCGAGCGAGACCCCCGCCGACTTCAAGCCGGTCACGGATAGTTTTGATTACACCAAGCGCGACGTGATGATCCCGATGCGCGATGGCGTGAAGCTGCACACCGTCATCCTTCTGCCGAAAGGCGCCAAGGGCGCGCCGATCCTACTGACGCGTACGCCCTACAATGCCACCGAACTTACCAGCCATTCCCAGAGTTCGCACCTCGGCCCCATGCTGCAGGGATATGACAACGCCACCGACGTGATTATCGAGGGCGGCTACATCCGAGTGGTTCAGGATGTGCGCGGCAAGCATGGTTCGGAAGGCGATTACGTCATGAACCGGCCGCTCAACGGTCCGCACAACCCCACACCGGTGGACCATTCCACCGATACATATGACACTATCGATTGGCTGGTGAAGAACGTGCCGGAGAGCAACGGCAAGGTCGGCATCCTTGGTATCTCCTACGATGGCTTTCTCCCGCTGATGGCGCTGGTGAATCCACATCCGGCTCTCAAAGTTTCCGTTCCGATGAACCCCATGGTGGATGGTTGGATGGGTGATGACTGGTTCCACAACGGCGCTTTTCGAGAAACCATGATGTCGTACATCTACGAACAGGAAGCGTCGCGCACCTCGGAGGATAAGTGGTGGAACAGCCATTACGATGATTACGACGAGTTTCTGGAGGCTGGCTCCGCGAGCGAACTCGGTCGCCGGCGCGGCTTGGAACAAGTTGGCTTCTGGGTGAAGCTGACGGAGCACCCTGCCTACGATGCGTTTTGGCGCGATCAGGCTATGGATCGGGTGCTCGCGGCGCAGCCGCTCAAAGTGCCAGTGATGCTAGTGGCGAGTCTTTGGGATCAGGAGGATATTTACGGCGCAATCGCCGTCTACAAAGCCATCAAGCCGAAAGACGACCACAACGACAAGGTATTTCTGGTCTTGGGTCCGTGGTTTCACGGCCAGGAAATCGGCGATGGAAGCGCGCTCGGCGCGTTGAAATTCTCAAGCGACACCGCGCTTCATTTTCGGCGCGAAATCCTGCGTCCGTTCCTGGATCGGTACCTCAAGGACGCCGCGCCTCAAGCCGATATACCGCCCGTCTCCGCGTTTGAGACAGGAACAAATGTGTGGCAGCGGTTGCCCGCTTGGCCCGTGGGTTGTGCAACCGGATGCACGGCACGTGCGACGCCACTCTACCTCACAGCCGGTCAAAAGCTAAGCTTCGCCGCGCCGAAGTCCGGGGACGAAGCATTCGATGAGTATGTGTCCGACCCAGCCAAGCCCGTGCCCTATCGTGCGCGCCCCATCGACAGAAGTTCGTGGAATCGCTGGCTGGTGGACGACCAGCGTGAAGAGTCGGGCCGCACCGATGTGGTCGCGTTTGTCTCGGACGTTTTGACCGCACCGGTAAAAATCAGCGGGCAGCCAATCGCGAACCTGATCGCGTCCACCAGCGGCACCGATTCGGACTGGGTAATCAAACTGATTGACGTTTATCCCGACGAAGTGGCCAGCCAGCCGGCCATGGGTGGATATCAACTCATGATTTCGGCGGACATTTTTCGAGGCCGCTATCGCGAAAGCCTGGAAACGCCGAAACCCATCGCGCCCGGCCAGCCGCTGCTTTATCGGGTCACGCTGCCGACCGCGAACCATGTTTTCCTTCCTGGACATCGGATGATGGTGCAGGTTCAATCGAGCTGGTTCCCGCTCTACGATCGCAATCCGCAGACGTTCGTGCAGAACATCTTTCTGGCCAAGCCGGCGGATTATAAGAAAGCCGTGCAGCGGATTTATCACGCGCCCGGCCAGGCGAGCTTTATTGAGCTGCCGCTGGTGTCGACGCCGTGAAACGCTTGGCGGGCGAAAGCGCCCTATGTCACTTAGTTTTCCCAAAACTGGGGATACTGCCGTCATAGTGGGGCAGACCCCCAGGTCTGCGCGGGTCCCCCTGGACCCGCTCTTCGCCAACGGAATCAGCTTCCTTCAAAACCCGGCAAGCCGACGAGGGCGTCGGCTGCGGTCCAGGGGGACCGCCCCACTAAGAATGCGAATTGAGCAATCTTGGGAAAACTAAGTGACATTGGGCGAAAGCGCCTGCCAACTCACGGCTTCATTATGTCGTCCAAGGCGGTAAGATGGCTGTCATGAAGCGCACTTTGTTTGTGTTCACGCTGACAGTTCTTGCGGCTCTGGCACAGTCGCCGCAGCCTCCTCCGCCGATTATCTCTCCAGAGGTCCACGCTGATAAAACCGTTACATTCCGTTTTCGCGATCCGAATGCAAAGGAAGTCTTCCTTGCGCGCGAGGGTGCGGCGCGGATTTCGATGCAGAAGGACGAGCAGGGCGTCTGGAGCGTAACTACCGATCCGCTTGAGCCCGATTTTTATGGCTATTCGTTCGTTGCAGACGGCGTTGGCCTGATCGATCCCTCGAACTCGCTGATGAAGCCAAACCTTCTGAACAACGAGAGTGAAGTGCATGTTCCGGGACCGAATTCGCTGACCTGGGAGATTAACGACGTACCGCACGGGGAGGTGCATCATCACTTCTACCGCTCGGCCGTGGTAGGTGACGATCGCGATTATTTCGTCTACACGCCGCCTGGCTACAATCCGAGCGCGAAGAAGATGTACCCGGTGCTGTACCTGCTGCACGGCTTCAGCGACGATGCGAGTGGTTGGAGCGCTGTTGGCCGGGCCAATGTGATCCTGGACAACCTGATTGCCCAAGGCAAAGCGAAGCCGATGATAATCGTAATGACGCTCGGTTATGGGGCGCCTGAGATCGTTTCTCGCACGGGAATGCGTGACCCCGGTTTGCGCGAACGAAACTATACCCGCTTCCGTGACGCTCTATTTACAGAAGTGATTCCGCAAGTGGAGAAGGAATATCGAGCCGTGAAGGATCGGAACGCGCGTGCAATCGCGGGCCTGTCGATGGGCGGCGCCGAATCGCTATACGTTGGTCTCAACGCACTCGACCGCTTCGGCTGGGTCGGCTCGTTCAGCGCCGGTGGCTTGTCCGAGGATCTCGCCGCCACGTTTCCGAAGCTCGACTCCAAAGCGAATTCCGAGCTACACCTGCTGTGGATCGCTTGCGGCACTGACGATCGCCTGATCGCCGCCAACCGCAAGTTCCGCGAATGGCTCAAGTCGAAGGAAATCCGGGCTACGGAGATCGAAACACCGGGCGCTCACACGTGGATGGTGTGGCGGCGGAACCTGACGGTGTTTGCGCCGCTTCTGTTCCAGGATGGCTCGCCGAGGCCGACGAACTGAAGGCGGAATTGGGCTATTTGAGGTATACGTTGATCCCGCTCGCAGCCGGCGGCGGAACAAATCCCTCCACCGGTGGTCCGTACGTAGTCAGAGAGAGGGGCACGCGCTGCACCCCGTTGCCCACATCTGTGCCGAAGAGAGACTGAATCGAACTCGGCACCTGAATTGGGATCTGCAATAGCGCCGATACAAACCCCGGCACGGAGTAGGCGGTCAGCGGCGGGTAGCTTGTGTAAAAATCGGTGTCAACGATATCAGCCCAGGACGAATAAATGGGGAGCACGGAAGCGAGCGTCTTTGAAATTGCAACGGAACCGGGAGTAAGCGAAGGCTGAGCGACGCCCATCCCGGTGACGACGACCGTGATCGTGGAACCAGCCGCGGCAGGATGCTCAGCGTCGTTCGGGCTGCCGTCCTGGTTGCGTACGTTGCCATCCGGGAAATTGACAAGAGTTGAAGGGAGCATAGGAAAGTTATTTGGTAGCAGACCCGGAAGCTGACTCGAGACCGGCATCCACGTTGCATTCGAGACAACACCGTTGTAGGAGAGCTGAACGGAAGTGAAGAGGGTCTCGCCGCTTAGTTGCTGCGCGTGGCCGTTGTTGCGTGCGTTGGCCTGAGCTGGCAGGTTCCACGGCGGCGCGACGATTATCTGGCCGGGACTGGTTCGAAGAATTGCGGCAGGAACTCCGTCGAATGTCACCTCCACGCCGCCCAGTTCGGTGGGAAGATCCTGGCTAGGGTTGAGCCGGAGATCGATGGCCGGCGGTTGAAATCCTGAAACGGAGAGCGAGTACAAGCCTCCCCCCACCACGGCGCTCGGATCGCCGCTGAAGGCGTTCGAGATTTGATTCAGTGAAATCGGCTGGGCGTTTGTAGCGCTAAAATGCAATACCGCTGCAACCGTGTTGGGCACACGGCGAATGGGGTTGTCATCGGCAACTCCGACATAGATGGACCCATCGCCCGAGAGCGCGATGGGCGGCGCGCCGCAGGTGTCGATATAAGAGCCGAACTCGAGCGTAGACCCATCCGCACTGAGCCGGGCAATGGCGGCCGAGGTGGGCGGGTTGGAGTAATCGAAGGGGCAGGTCGGCGCGGCCAGCAGAGGATTGTGCATGGGAAATCCGAGCCCAGTGACAGCCGTGAGGATGACAGCGCCCGTGCTGTCCACCGCCGCAGCTCCGGACTGGCTGCCACAAGGCAGGAAGGCACTGTAGATGGGATTCCAGTCCGACGCTCCGAGCTTAGTGACGTAAACGCCGCTGAACGCATCACAAAATGGGGGAAGAGAGTAGGTGTACGCTCCGGGTGTAATTGGGAATGTGGTTCCGTAAGCGGTCCCCAACACCACCAGGTTGCCTGACGCATCAGCGCCCAGGGCACTGGGAGCGGATTGGCTCAAACCCGTTCCTTGAATGTAGGCGGCCTGAACCACATGCGAACCGGTGGAGTCCAATTTCATGACGAAGTCGGGATAGGTTCCGTTCGGAGGAGGCGGCAATCCGGGCGCGGGGCCGATTCCAGCCAGGATGGGTTGATCGTCAGCGCCTATCAGAATTGATCCGACAGCTGCGACGAAGGTCGAGTAGATTACCGTTGCATTGGGGGACAGTTTCATCAAGAAACCCGTGTAGTCTCCGGGTTCGGGTGTGGAGTCCAACGCGCCCGGAGTAACGGGGAAACTCAGGGAGTTGGTGTTACCGAGAAGATGCGCATTCCCGCTGAGATCGACAGCGATTGCGAAAGCATTGTTAGCTGCTTCTCCGCCGATCACTGCCGAGTATGCAATCTTGCCGTCAGGTGAGTACTTGGTGACAAACACTGAGCCACTGCCTTTGACGCCTATGCGAGGGACGGTGGACGGAAAATCCGGCGAAAGGGTGTTGCCAGCGACGTAAGCATTGCCTTGCGCATCCACTGCCAACCCGACTGCCGTGTCCTGATCTGAGCCGCCCAGATACGTTGCCCACAGCGTGCTTCCATCCGGTGCAAGTTTGGCTACGAAGGCATCTGTACCTTCCTGCTCCGGTTGACGGACAGCATAAGCGACGCACTTCGGGCCGGTCACGACACTCGTAACATAGCTAAGCTGTGGCGTCGTAAACGTTATTCCGTCATCCGGGCTGAACCCTACCTGATTGCGGTAATAACCGACAGCGGCGATCGCAAAGAGCCCTCCTCCCGGGTTGCATTGGTGATTTACCAGCGCAAAAGTCGCTTGCATGCCGGAATACTCCTGGCTGAAGCTGCTCTGAAATGCCCACGAAGTCGCGCTATCTGTGCTGAGGTACAAGCCATCCGCCGTGGCCGCCACCAACACGTTGAACTGGTCAGGATCCACAGCGAGACCATAGATCCCTGAGAAGATGGTCGGCGGGTTGGCCTTAGTTGTCCAAGTTGCTCCATAGTCCGTGGATAACGACAGATTCCCTAATGTTCCGGCCGCTCCGGCGGCGTAAATCCAACCTGGACGCGACGGAACCATGGCTGCCGCGATAAGCGTGTTCGATGCAGGGGGCCTGGTGGGGTTGAACGTCAGGCCCCAGTCGCGGGATACATAAAGGTAGTTTGTGACCATCCCAAGCGCGCCAGAGCCGCTGGGGTCAGCGACCAATTGTCCTCCGCAGGTATCAACCGGACAACCGGAGGTCCAAGTCTCGCCGTTGTCGAGGCTTCGGATCAACGCGCCGGATGAGTTATTGTTACCCAACGCAGCCAGCCGAAGATGATTTGCGGGATCGATGACCAGCGCGCCATTGAATTGGAGGCCTCCGAATTGGGGATTCGATTGGAAAGCATAAACCTGCCGCCAGGTTTGGCCGCTATCGGAGGACTTGAAAATGCCTTGGTTGGTGCCCGCGAACAAAACCTGCGGGGCCACCGGGTCGGGTACCAATACGCTGGTAACTCCGGGCGGGCTTCCCACGTGGGTCCAGGTGATTCCCAGGTCACTGGTGCGCAGGATGGTAGCGTCGGCCAAAACCGGTTGCGATGCGTTTTTTACAGGAAAATCGGGCGCATTTGTCGTACCGGCCACGAGAATATTTCCGATCGAGTCGGTAGCGAGGGCTTGAATGGAGGTCTGGCCGGAGCCGCCGAGCGAGGCGATGCTGAGTTTTCGCAACACGCCACCTGCGTCCGGCTGGGCGCGGGCAAAACCTGACGTGAGAAGCAGGACGACGGCGAATAAGGCTCGGCGAACGTGAGCGTGCATGTACACCCCTAAGACACAACGCGTGGATGAAATCGCTACACGCTGGGTAAGTAAGTTACTGGGCTTGCGCAAGCCGGAGGCTTACCCTACGGCGAGAATACGCGTTGGCGCGGGCTACATCCTGAAGGATTTGCGCCTTCAGTGCTTCCGGGCTTGGGAATTTTCGCTCTTCGCGGACCCAACGCAGAAACTCAACCGAAATCTCTTCCGGCGTTTCGCCATCCAGCGCGGATAGGAGAAATGTTTCGATGGTCAACCCGTGTCCATTGAAAGTTGGCCGATAGCCCACGTTCGTAATGGATGGCCATTCGCGTGGACTGTTCCGCTCATGCGTTCGGGTGATGTAGACGCCGGTCTTCGGCAGAACCTCCGCTTTTGTTTCCAGGTTGAGCGTGGGAACGGTTTGCTTCGATCCGATGCCTGCGCCCGGGACCACTCTTCCTTCGAGTGCGTAAGGACGGCCGAGCATGCGGCAGGCGAGCGAAACCTGGCCGGCCTCGATGGATTGGCGAATCTCGCTCGACGAGATTATCCGGCCTCGCCATGAAATGGCATGGATGATTTCCGTGAAGAAGCCGTATTCGCCTCCCAGTTCCTGAAGCGCGAGAGCATCGCCGGCGGCCCGATTCCCAAAGCGGAAATTGTCACCTACCAAAACCGCGCGCGCGCCGAGCTTTCCGCTCAGAATTTCGTGTACGAATTCCTCAGGAGTCAGCCGGGCGACTTCCGGCGTGAAAGGAAGAATCAAGACTTCGTCGATGCCCTGGTCCAGCAACAGCCGAGCGCGTTGCTCGGGGGTGGTAAGCAAGCGGGGCGCACGCGCGGGAGCAACCAGCTTGGTGGGATGCGGATCGAAAGTCAACGCCGCGGCCTTCCAGCCGTGCTCATGGGCGATGGCCGCTACGCGCCGCATGATCTGCTGGTGGCCTATGTGGACACCATCGAAATTGCCGATGGTAATCGCGCAAGGGCCAAAGTCGGAAGGCAATTCGGCGAGGCTTCGAAAGATCCTCATGCGGCGTCCCCAACGAGAATATTGAGGCCGTCGTAGGCCAGGCGAACGTGCGCCGGCAAAGTGTCCTCGGTGAGAGCGTGCGGAAGATCGTGACAGATATGCGTGAAGAATGTCCGTCTCGGCGCCAGCTTCTCCACCGTCTGTAGCGAATGCTCCACGGTGGAATGGGTGGGATGCGGACGGTGCCGCAGGGCATCCAGGAACAATACGTCCAGCCCGCTCAACAGCTCCATCGATTCCGGGGGAATGTCGCTATGATCGGTGAGGTAAGCAGCGTTTCCAAAACGAAATCCGTACACCGTGCCTTTGCCGTGACAAAGCCGTATGGGTGTGAAGTCGAGCCCGAAAAGATTGATCGGGCCGCCGTCAAAAGCGTTCGTGACCAGGCGCGGCACGGCGGATTCCGCGTAGCGGGAATCGAAGATGTAGCGGAAACAGTGCCGGATGTTTGCAATGGTTTCCGCCGAGCCGTAAATGGGAATCTCGCCGCCCTGCCGGAAATTAAACGGCCGTACATCGTCCAGGCCCATGATATGGTCGGCGTGAGAATGCGTGAACAAAATTGCATCCACTCTTTCGATCCTCGCGCGGAGCGCCTGCTGGCGCAGGTCGGGCGTAGTATCTATCAGGACGCCGTGGCCTCCGTATTTTATGAGGATCGAAGGCCGGAGCCGGTTATCGCGCGGGTCGCTGGAGGTGCATACCGCGCAATGGCAGCCGATGGTAGGGACTCCGACGCTGGTGCCCGAACCGAGCACCGTGATGCTAATCGGCTCTCCGGCCATTTACGAACCGGCCTGCCCTTCCGACTTTTCCTCGGGCGGTTCGGTTTTGGCGGCGGCGTTTTTCTCCTGTTGCTCTGAAGCCTGCACAAAACGGAAGCGCAATTCGGTAACGGCATTGTCGAGCAGGCGCTGCTCTTCGAGCGTGCAATTGCCGCGCGTCTTCTCCTGGAGCATGGCCAGCAGGTCGATGCTGTGGCGCGCGATGCGCAACTCGGGCTCGGGGCGGTCTTTTTCCTCGCCGGTGTACAACAGACCGAGTTGCATTTCAGTCTGCGTCTTCAGAGAAAGGATCAGGAACTCAAGAGTGGCTGGAAAGAAGGGGAAACCCTGTTCGCTCATTGCATCCACCATTTTAGCTGGTGGACGCAGTCCGCATATGGTGCTCCCTCCGCCGCGGAGGGGAACCGCGGCTGGAGGGAGCTATTAGGCTGGCTACTTCACTTTTTCCCAATCAGGTCCCGAGCAGTTGGCCGCATCCAGTGTCGCACTGACAACACCGGAGACACCGCAAATGTAGTACCCCCTCGGACCGCCGCGCATTTGATCTAAGCTCTTGGCGGCCACCGCAAACAAACGAACGTTTTGCGCTTCCACGATGCGGGCATACTCCAGGACCTTAGCCACGTTCCGATTACCTTCCGCGCGAGCGTTTTTCACGTAGGTGGTATAGTCTGCGTCAAATTGGTCGGCTTCGGCTTTGTTGGAGGACTTCTCCAGGTTCTCCTTGGTGGAACCGACCGTAGCTGGTTCAGGGTTAACCTCTGCCGGGACGCCACCCAATTCCTTGATAGCATCGAAATGATACGTGTACAGAATTTGCTCCGCGCGAGCCACGGCGCGGAACAGGCTTGCCGCCTGTTTGTACCCTTCATCATCCGCCTTGGCGGCGAAAGCCAAATACCGGTCTTGAGCAATGGTTTCCGCGCGATAGGCGGCTTGCAAGCGATCGATCGTCGCCAAATTCGGCCCGCCGTCGGCAGCCAGAATAGCGCTCTGCATGCAGCCGGCAATTACGGCGAACAAAGCAATCCACATCCAAGTTCTTAAATTAGTCATGATCCCCGTTCCTCTCCACTGCGCCGTGGTGCACGCCGGTTTCCATGCGTAAGTAGCTATTTATCTGATAGATGCAATGAGAACAGCGTCCCATAACGCAGCCAGCTGGGCTAAATTGCGCGGGGTCTAGCACTTTACTCAGGAGACACGATCTTCAACGTTGTAGCGAAGTACTTCCAGCGGGCCATTCGGAAGGCAAGTATCCGCTCGAAGTAGCTTGATAGGGAATAGAGGAGGATGCAAAGCGATAATCCGATCGAGAGCGCTTTGAGCAGTCGCTCACCGCTCACGATCAGACAATAAGAGCCTGACAAGTTGGTGTCGTTGTAACAGAAGAAATAGGTGGGGTATGCACCACAAGCCACCATTAAGAACGAGAGGAAAACAGAGAGGAAGCACGCCCTCCGGATCGACCCTACATCGGCGTGGCATGTCTCCCACAGATATAGAAACCTGGCCTCCGCCAGCCGTAAGATATGAACGGCCGCTCCTTCGCTCTCGCTCGAAAACTTCGCCATATTTTTGAAGGGCAGCCGATCCGCCAATGCAGACCGGGCGAGGAGGTTTGGGTCGATTGCTCCTCCGACGATGGTCTCGGTTGAAATGCGCTCACCTGGATAATGATATACGCGCCAAGCTAGTCTCACAGACCGCAGGACCGGGAGGACCGCCACGGCGAAAAGTCCGAGCAGGAAAAGCCTAACGATGTCCGGAGCCACAGTCCAAAGCGAAGGTTCCATCGACGCCTCCAGAGTAAGTTTACGAGAGCGACCCGCGGAATGCGGGAATTCGTCTGTGCCACAATGGGGATTCCAACTCCAGCGAATGGCAGCAGATCCAAAAACTACAGGCGAAAGATTTGAGCGATTGGTGGGTATCATGGCGCGTCTCCGCGCTCCCGGCGGATGCCCTTGGGATCGCGAACAGAGCTTCGACACCATTAAACCGTATCTCGTGGAAGAGACCTATGAAGTGCTGGATGCCATCGATCGCCGCGATTGGCGCGGCTTGGCTGAAGAGCTGGGCGATCTGATGTTGCAGCCCGTCTTCTTCGCACAGATGGCGTCGGAAGAGAACAAATTTAGGATCGACGATTCGCTCGACGCCATCGCCGAAAAGCTGATACGCCGCCATCCGCATGTGTTCGGTGAAGGCGATGCCAAGACTGCGGACGACGTCAAGCGCCGCTGGGACGAGATCAAGGTCGACGAGAAGAAAGACCGCGGTGAGGCGCCGCGAGGGATTCTGGAATCAGTTCCGCGCAATCTGCCGGCGCTGGTGGAGGCGCAACAGATCTCGTCCAAGGCTGCCGCCGTGGGCTTTGATTGGGAAAATCCCGATCAAGTGCTCGAAAAACTGGATGAGGAACTGGAAGAGCTGGGACGCGCGCGTGCCAGTGGATCGCGAAGCGAGTTGGAAAACGAAATTGGCGACTTGCTGTTCGTGCTGGTGAACCTGGCGCGCTTTCTGAAAGTGGATCCCGAGCAGGCTTTGCGCCGGACCAATGCGAAGTTTCGCAAGCGATTCGCGCATGTCGAGAGTCACGCGAAGTTGCCGGGGTCGAGCATCGAGGAAATGGAAGCGCTCTGGCAGGAGGCCAAGGCTCGCGATGATTGAGATTCGCGGCCTCACGGCGCATGCGGAATTTCAGGATGCGGTACGGCTCCAGCAGCAGATCTGGGGCTTCGAAGAGATTGAGCTGCTGCCGCTGCGGCTCTTCGTGGTTGCGCTCAAGGTGGGCGGCCAGGTGTTCGGAGCTTTTGACGGCCAGCGCATGATCGGATTTTGTCTGGCGATACCAGGGTTGAAACCAGGTGGTCTGAAAACCGGCGGCAAGAGTTATCTGCACAGCCACATGCTGGGAGTTCTCCCTGAGTACCGGGACGCTAAAGTTGGTAAGCGGCTGAAATTGGCCCAACGCGACGAAGCGCTCTCGCGCGGCATCGATCTGATCGAGTGGACCTTCGATCCGCTCGAGGTCAAGAACGCGTTCTTCAATGTGGAGCGTCTGGGCGCCATCGTTCGCCGATACGTGTTCAATCAGTACGGAACCACCACCAGCCATCTGCATGGCGGCCTGCCGACGGACCGTTGCATCGCGGAGTGGTGGATCGGAAGCCCACGCGCCGAAGCCATCATCGCCGGGCGGCCGTTCGAACGTAACCCTATCGAAATTCGCATCGCGATACCGGCTGAGATTGCGGCCATACGATCGGATGATCCCAAGCGGGCGCGCGAAATTCAGCAACAAGCTAGCGCTGAGTTCCAGCGAGCCTTCGATGGCGGATTCGCGGTGATCGGTTTCGAGAGGTCCAAGGAAGCGGGGACATACCTACTAGGAAAATGGGAATCCAGTTAGAACGAATCACACTACGGCAAATCCGAATGCCGCTGATCCATTTCTTTGAGACCAGCTTCGGCCGCACCACCGAACGTCACATCGTGCTGGTGGAAGCTATCTCATCCGGTGTCTCCGGATGGGGTGAATGCACCGCCGGCGAGAATCCGTTTTACAACGAAGAATGGACCGATTCGGCGTGGCTGATCCTGCGCGATTACGTTGCTCCGCGCGTGCTGAATTACAATCTGGAGAATGCTTCCGCTGTGGACGCCCGAACCGCGCACATCCGCGGTCATAACATGGCGCGAGGGGCCCTGGAAGTAGCGGTTTGGGATCTAGAAGCCCGCTTGGCTAGCAAGCCTCTGTATCAGCATATCGGTGGAGGCGCACGGCGCGAGATTCCTTGCGGCGTTTCAATCGGTATACAGAATTCAGTCCCCGAGCTGCTGCAGAAGATCGAGACGGAACTCGCGGCCGGATACCAGCGCATCAAGATGAAGATCAAGCCGGGCTGGGATGTAGAGGTGATTCGTGAAGTGCGCGCGCGTTTCCCGAAGATCCTGCTGATGGCCGACGCCAACTCCGCTTACACGCTCTCGGACGCCGCGCGGCTCAAGAGCCTGGACGAATTCGGACTGATGATGATCGAGCAGCCGCTTGCCCACGACGAGATTATCGATCACGCGAAATTGCAGGCTCAGCTTCAAACGCCGATTTGTCTGGATGAATGCATCCGGTCCGCGCATCAGGCCGCACAGGCGATTGCGATGAACGCCGGCCGGATTATCAATATCAAACTGGGCCGCGTGGGTGGATTCGGGGAGGCCAAGCGCGTGCATGATGTCGCACAAGCGGCCGGAATTCCGGTGTGGTGCGGAGGGATGCTGGAAGCAGGCATCGGACGGGCGCACAACATCGCGCTCGCTACGCTTCCCAACTTTGTGCTTCCCGGCGACGTATCGGCGAGTAAGCGCTATTGGGCCCGCGATATCATCCAGCCGCCCGTGGAAGTGACGCCGCGCGGGACCATCACCGTCCGCGATGCGCCCGGGTTCGGTTACGACTTGGATCGTGAGTTTATAGACTCCATCACGGTGCGCGAGGAAAGCATCCCGTAGCGCACGCTCTCAAGCGTGCCGCGTTCACACTCGTGTGAACGCATGCGGGTGTTCGCAAGAGTGCGAACACGGCAAGCCGGAGGCTTGCGCTACGCTGATAACACACCTTCAGATGTCCGACTTTCTACGTCTGCTCAAGAATAACCGGAACTATCGCTACACCTGGAGCGGGCAGGTGGTCTCGGAGATCGGCGATCATTTTAATAACATCGCCGTGTTCAGCTTGGCGCTGGCCACTACGCATTCCGGCATGGTGGTGACGGGTGTAATGCTATCGCGCGCGATTCCTGCGGTGATGGCGGGTCCGCTGGCCGGCGTGGTGCTGGACCGGCTGGATCGCAAGCGAATCATGATCGTGAGCGATTTGATCCGGGCCGTAGTGGCGCTCGGTTTCATCCTGGCGATTTCAGCACATAGCTCCTGGCCACTGTATGTCCTGAGTGCGCTTCTAATGTTCGCATCGCCGTTTTTCACCAGCGGCAGATCCGCCATTCTTCCCACCATTGCCAGCAAGGAAGAGTTGCACACAGCGAATTCGCTCACGCAGACCACCGGCTGGATGACGCTTACGCTGGGAGCATTTCTGGGCGGCGCCAGCGTTACGCAGTTCGGCTACAAATGGGCGTTCGCGTTCAACGCCCTGTCGTTCCTGTTTTCAGCCGCCTGTATTTCGCGATTGAAGGTGAGCGGCGGCAGCTTCCGAGCCAAAGGAACAGAACTGACTGAGAACGAGGTAGTGCGTCCCTGGCATGAATACACCGAAGGCTTGCGCTACATGCGCGCATCGCCTCTGATTCTCGGAATTGCGCTGCTCGCCGTGGGATGGGCTTCGGGCGGAGGTGCGGCGCAGATTCTGTTCAGCCTTTTCGGTGAGATGGTGTTTCACCGCGGCCCGGCCGGCATCGGCTATCTATGGGCTTCCGCCGGCGTGGGATTGCTGGTGGGCGGCGGGTTTGCGCATTGGCTCGGCAAACGAATCTCGTTTGAAGGATACAAGCGCGCCATCGGGATCTGCTACGTGATCCACGGAGGCGCGTATGTGGTTTTCAGCCAGATGCCGAGCTTTGCGCTGGCGGTGGTGTTTATCGCACTATCGCGAGCGGCCATCGCGGTGAGCTCGGTGCTAAACACTTCACAATTGCTGCGTCGCGTTTCCGATGAGTTTCGCGGCCGGGTGTTCGCGACTATCGAGACGTTATCGTGGTCGATGATGATGCTTTCAATGTTGGGCGCAGGACTCGCTTCCCAAAAGTGGAGCCCGCGCATGATCGGCGCGGTGTCGGGGCTGTTAAGCTCGAGCACGGCCATTTTCTGGTTGTGGGCCAACTGGACCGGACGTCTGCCGCAGCCCGCGGCCGAGGGAGTGGAGCCGAGGGAAGTGGAAGTGCATGGAGATCCGGTAGTATAGCGAGGGGCAAAGAATTTGGCCACGGATGCACACGGATAAACACGGATAAGCAAAACTTGTTCTATCCGTGTCCATCCGTGTGCATCCGTGGCTAAAACAAAACATGGATAGAACCGTACTCGTAACCGGGGGCGCCAAGCGTATTGGGCGCGGGATCGCTTTGCGGCTGTTTCGCGAAGGCTACCGGGTGGCGATTCATTATCAGACCTCGGAACAGGAGGCGCGTGCTACTGCTGAGGAGTGCGGAGGAGCGCCCTTGTTCAAGGCAGATCTCGAGAAGGTGGATGAGATCCGGCGCATGTTCGGCGAAGTCGAAGAGCAGCTTGGTTCGCTATACGGGTTGGTCAACAATGCCGCGCGATTCCGACGCCGCGATCCGCTCGAAATCACCGAGGCCGAATGGGACTTCATCCACAGCGTAAATCTGAAAGCGACTTTCTTCTGCTGCCAGCAAGGTGCGCTTCTGATGAAGAAATCCGGGGCTGGGAGGATTGTGAATATCAGCTCGCTGGGCGGCATCCTGGCCTGGGCGGAGTACGCGCACTATTGTTCGTCTAAGGCCGGTGTGATTATGCTGACGCGGGTATTGGCGAAAGCGCTCGCGCCTGAGATCACGGTGAATTCGGTTGCTCCCGGCGTGATTCTTTCTTCGGGACAGGAGCCTCGGGTGGAACAGATGATCGCGGCCACGCCGGCGGGCCGCATGGGGACGGTGGAGGAAGTGGCGGAGGCGGTTCTCTATTTTCTGAATGCGTCTAATTTCACAACCGGCCAGGTGCTAGCCGTGGATGGCGGTCTGAGCCAGCGCTAGCGATTACTCGACAGTGATTTTCGTGCCGGTCGGGGTTTGCTTCGAAAGGCGTTCGATGCGGGCATCCAACAAACTTCGAATGCCTTTCAACACTTCAACGCGCGCGGCGCGAAAATGCTTGTGCGTTTCTTCCGGCCAGAGGTGACCGAGCATAGCTTCGATCTGTGGTCCGGCCACGCTGCAGAAAAAGCAGCCGTGTGGGGGTTGAGCGGCGGTTTGTTTTTCGTCCATGTCAGCCTTCCTTCATTTCCACTATTAATATTCTATTCTGTAACGTGGCGCGCGTGGGCGTCAGCGCAGACATGGATGTCGGCAGCCCAATGTGTCGCCGGAGCGTTCCGATCTCCACCACCAGCTCGTCGCCCTTCTTAAACAGCCCCACCTCACCCTTCACTGCGAACGGGAGCCGCACGCGCACTTCGTAATGCGCGTTGCGTTTCTCGAACGTAAACGGGGCTTCAGTGCGCGTCACGGCCGCAGGGTCGTCCTTATCCTTATAGAGCACGTCGGCCAGTTCCTCCAGCCGCTCACGCCCCAATACTTCGTGAGTGAACAACGGAACGCGCTTCATCGGCACGGGCGCGAAATATTCTTCGATCTCGTCCAGGATTTTGGCTTGGGAAGCGCGCCACTGATCGAACCAGGTATCGGTTACCGCGTCCGGCAGAACGCGATTCACGATGATGTTATCGATGGTCAAACCGTGCAGTGAAAAATAGACGAACGCTCGCTGCGTCTCGCGCAGCACCATCTTCTCCGGATTCGTTACCAACCGGACGCTAGTGGTTTTCGGGTCCTCCAGCAACTCGGCAATCCCATCCAGGCGCCCAAACAGGTACTGGATGTTGGCGAAATAGCTGTCGTTCGGCAGTTCCATCGGCGAGATCCGGTTGGCCACCGGACGCACCGCCTTCAGCAATCCCCGTTGAAACGGAAAGATGTGCTTCATGTACCATTCGAGCGTGGTGGGCATGCTGACGAAGCGCATGGACTCCGCCGTGGGCGCGCAATCCAGCACGATGACATCGTACTTGTGCTCGCGCCGGAACTGATTCACATACATCATGGCGCTCAGTTCTTCCATGCCTGGCAGGATAGCCAGCTCTTCGGCCTCGACATCGCTGATGCCTGTGGTACGCAGCACCGAGACCACGTAGGTTGAAATCTCGCGCCAGTGGCGCTTGATTTCCTTCTGGATGTTCACTTCCTGGATGGAGAGGTGGTCGTCGATGGGAAAAGGCTCGCTGGTCTTCTCCTGGAACAGGCTGGTTTCAAGGTCGAACGCATCCGCCAGGCTGTGGGCCGGATCGACGCTCATCACCAGGGTGGAATAGCCAAGCCGGGACAACTGCAGGCCCGTGGCCGCCGCAACACTGGTTTTGCCGACGCCGCCCTTACCACTGAACAGCAGGATACGCATACCTCATTGTAGGGTAAGCCTCCGGCTTGCCCCTATAAATACATTCAAAGTCATCTCTACAGTTCCGATAAGGGTTTTGTGAGCAGCTTCGTAGACAACGCCGTCCAGATCTTTGATGCGGCGGAAAATGCTGTGCGAAGCGGCCACACTCCTTCGGACATGACTATCCTGATCAGCGCTGAGGGAGGGATTCGAATGGTGGCCGATTCTGATTGGCCGCTGGAGTCTCTCCAAGCCCATCATGGGGCAAGGATGGCCTACCGTGTGAGTCAGCGCGCATCTGCAGTGCGTGTGGAGGGACGGGCAGGTTCTCGGACTTGTTTGTTCGAAACTGAAAAGCCCGAACGGGCCGCCCGGCTTCTCTTGAATCAGTCCCCGAATTATAACCTTGAGCTGGTGTCAACCCTCCGGCTCGCCAACCCGGAAACCCGCGCTGCACTACAAGCTTACGCTGCGTAGAAATTCGTCCTATTCCTCTCATGCGGCCGAAGGCCCGAAAACGTCCCGAAAGTGCGTCACCAAAGGTGGGGTACTGAACACGATGTTGACCACGTCGAATCGTACTTTTTCCCAGGGAACCTCGGCCTGCCTGGCGTATTCGCGCGCGGTGCGGATCAGGCTGGATTCCTTTTGGCGTCCGATAGCGCGATCCGGGCTCCCATACTCTTCGGTCCGCCGGGATTTCACCTCGACGAAGACTAGCGTATCCCGCTCCCAGCCGATGAGATCCACTTCACCGTGGCCCGAAGCCATGCGGTAGTTCCTCGCGACGATGATAATGCCTGCGCGTTGCAGATAGCGATGCGCAATGTCCTCGCCGCGGCGCCCAGTGGCGAGGTCCGGAGCGAGATGCCGTTTCCGGCCGTGATGCCGGAGCACATCGGCGAATTCGTACAGGCGTCCCATCATAGCGAAGACCCCAACCGAAGGAATCGGTACTAGCGCCAATAACTTTATGGCGCCGGAAACCTAGTTCCCAGAAGGAGTGGTGGGGGAGGGTGGAAAATCTCAAGTAAGAGAGCGGTCTTTCATACAAGCCAGTTGGATTCCCGACCGTCATCCGCCCCGCTTGGACGTGTTTAGGGAGGTGACCGGCTAATTTCATTTCAAGAAAGGGAATCTTGCGCCACGCTTACTCATTTGATGGCCTCGAACTCGAACTCCATCACTTTGCCCCGGATTACGTAGCACAGATAGTACTCCCAAAACCGGCGGAAGCGCGGGAAATGGTTCACCAGAAACTCAAACCCCAGGTATCTCCACAACGCCAGCAGGCGAACGTGAACGGAAACCTCGCGGAAGCGCGCCGATGAGTAGTAATCGAAGCCCCCATGGTCGGGGCCAAAATAGCGGAATGAGAAGCTGTTCAGATGCCAGCGATGAGTGGGGTCGCAGAAAGAGCTGAAGTCGGTGTAGTGAGGCGTGACGATGAGAACCCGGCCGCCGGGGCTGACCAGGCGATGAAACTCCTCCATGGCGCGGATGACGTCAGAAACGTGCTCGATGACGTGCACGGCGCGCAGGACTTGAAAGGAACTGTCGCGGAGCGGGTACGGGAACCGATCCAGGTCGCACAGAACGTCGGCGCGGCTGCGGGGATTGCGATCGATGCCGATCGCGCCCGGATATTTATTGATGCCACAGCCGACGTCTAGAATGCGAGCCGCGGTCACATCGACTTCAGGCATTCCTCCAGTGTATCTATAGCGAAGTCGGCTTGATCTCGGCTAATGATCAGCGGAGGGCAGAGCCGAAGAACGTTACGCCCGGCGCCCAGCACCAACAGGCCGCGCTCGAAGGCCATCGCCACCAAGCGGTCGCGCAGCTCGGGCGCCCGTTCCTTGGTCGTTTGATCGCGGACCATCTCGATACCGATCATCAGGCCCAGGCCGCGAACATCGCCCACATTCTTGAATTTGGCCGGCCAACTGCGCAAGCGATCCAGAATATGACCGCCGATGCGGGCCGCATTCGCCGTCAGCTCGCGCTCGAGCAGTTCGATGGTAGCTAGTGCTGCCGCCACCGCCACCGGATTTCCGCCATAGGTGGAGGCATGCGCTCCGGGCCCCCAGTTCATCACCTCGGCGCGCGACACCATGGCGCTCAGCGGCATCCCGCTTGCGATGCCCTTGGCGAC
>PMOK01000089.1:22361-25184 GCA_003162425.1 Bryobacterales bacterium
GCCAACTCTTCGAAGAACACTTTGGGCGGGACCACGTAACCGCCCTCGCCTTGAATCGGCTCCAGAACAATCGCGGCCACTTCTTCCGCCGGCAAAGTGGTCCTGAAAAGCTCCTCTTCAATCGCGCGCACGCAATTCACAGCGTGATCCTCGGGCGTTGTACCTTCCGGACGCCGGTAGGGATCGGGAAACTGCACATGAAAGACGCCGGGCACCAGCGGCCCGAATCCCTTGCGCTGAACTACTTTGCTACCCGTTAATGAGAGTGCGCCGAGGGTGCGGCCGTGAAATGCTCCTCGAAACGCGATGAATTTATCGCGGCCTGTGTGGTAGCGAGCCAGCTTCATGGCTGCTTCGACCGCCTCCGCGCCAGAATTACCAAAGTAGACGCGCCGGGCAACGCCGCCGGGTGCGATTGCAGCCAGCTTCTCGGCCAGTTCGACCATGTTCTCGTAGTAGAAATCCGTGCCGGACATGTGGATCAAACGCTCGGCCTGATTTTTGATCGCCGCAACTACCTGCGGGTGACAATGGCCGGTGGAAACCACTGCGATTCCAGCATTGAAATCGAGGAAACGGTTGCCATCCACGTCTTCAACGATGGCGCCCTCTCCGCGGCTCGCCACCAGCGGATAATCGCGCGTGTAGGAGGGCGAGAGCACATTACGGTCGCGCTCCACTAGCGCCTTCGCGCGTGGGCCGGGCAGCGAAGTCAGGATTTGCGGAAGGTCCAGACGGACAGTTTCACTGGTAAGCATCTTGAGTCTCCTTCTCTATCGACAGTTTTCGTTTGGGACAACGCAGAACAGAGGAGGGAAAGGGCTTAGTCGGAGCCGAACAGGGAGGGACGAGCTGTGGATGGCAGAGACATCTGTAAGTCGCTGTATTTAGTATAGCTGCGAATGCCCGCAAATGCACGCAAATTTTCCGAAAGCGCCTAACCAGAAACGAGAAACCAGAAACGGTTCTATCATTGATAAAGTGTCGCGCCGCACCCGCAACTCTCAACCAACTTCAGCCGTTGCGAACGAGCCAGTCGCCGTGCCCGAGCGACGCGAGCCGGTTTGGCTTCGCCCCATTGTCTTGGTGCTGGCCGCGATCTGTCTGATCGGCATGTTCTCCACCGAGGTCTCAGGCTATGACACCTGGTGGCACCTCAAAACGGGCGAGTACATCGTCCACTACCGCGCCTTGCCGGTCCCCGATCCGTTCTCTTACACCACCTATCTTGGCAAGCCAGCGTATCCGGGCGAGGAGCAGGTCCGCCACTTCAATCTCACTCACGAGTGGCTGGCACAGGCGATTCTCTACGGTATCTACGCCGCCGCGGGCGCACCCGGGTTAGTGATATTCAAAGCGCTGCTGCTGGCCGCGCTCTGTTCGCTTACTGGCCTGATTGCCGCGCGGCGTACGGGCAATTTCTACGCAGGCTTGGCCGCGGCTTTTGCTGCCTCGATGTTGGCGGTCGAGTTTGCTTCCGATCGTCCGGCGATCATCACGTTTCTAATGGTCGCCGTTTTTGTCGCCATTTTCGAATTGCGCTGGCCGTTGTGGTTGCTGCCGCCGCTTGCCCTACTTTGGGCGAACTGCCATGGTGGCTTTTTTCTCGGCTGGGTGGTCATGGGAGCTTACTCGGTGGAAGCCGTGATCCTGCACTTTCGAAAGCAGCCGATGGAAGACGACGTACGCATCTGGAAAATGTCCGCCCTGGCGATCGCGATTTCATTTCTCAATCCCAACGGTTTCCACGTTCTCGACACGCTTTTCCGCTATCGGAATAGTTATCTCACCTCAACGTTGATTGAATGGCATTCGCCCTATCTCTGGGGTCCGCCCTATTTTTTCGACATCCTGCTCTATGCTGCAGCGGCCGTGCTGCTGCTTTCCTGGCGCAAGGTCCGCATAGCGGACTGGCTGCTCTTCGCCGCCTTCGCTGCCGCGGCGCTCACGGCCTATCGGAACATTCTGTTGATTGGATTTCTCGCGCCCATCCTGATCGCCACCTGGCTTCCGCGCCGGTTCCGCGCTCCGCGATTCATCGGGCTGGGTGCGATCGTTTGTCTGCTAATCGTACTCACCACGGGAGTGGCGCGGGGCAGCTTTTTCCAATTTCGCGCGGCGCTTTGGGAATATCCTGCGGGCGCTGTCGAGTTTTTGCGCGCCCACGCCATCTCGAAGCCCATGTTCAACACGTATGAATATGGCGGCTACTTGATCTGGCGGCTGTGGCCGCAGCAACGTACCTTTGTGGACGGCCGCGCGCTAAATGAATCCGTCTACCAGGATTACCGGCGCATCCTCTATAATTCCGGCGCGACCCCCAACGTGCTCGGCAGCGAATGCCAGCGCCTGCTGGATCGCTATGCGGTCCGCGTAATTGTCATGAATACCTTCGAGTATGTCACTGGCGCTTTCTATCCGCTCGCCCTGGCGCTGGGCAACCCCATTGCCTCCGATTGGCAACTGGTGTACGAAGATCCGCAAAGCTTGATCTTCATGCGCGACCCGCCCGCCGGTATCCAGGTGCTGGACAAAGCACGCCAGAGCATCGAGCACATGGAGGCGGAATGCACTCTGCATATCGAGCACGAGCCTGAGTATCCGCTGTGCGCGCGCTCACTGGCCGATCTGTCGTTGCGAGCCGGGGACAACGAGCGGGCAAAGCGAATGCTGAGCTTGTATCTCGCCAACGCGACTCAAAAAGATCCGTCGGCGGAACAGGCGCTCCGCCGTTTAATGCGGCCGTAACGAGCGAAACAATTGCGATAATCGCTCGAAGTTGGATAAAGTGAAAAGAGCGAGCCACCCTAGCTCAGTTGGTAG
>PMOK01000013.1 GCA_003162425.1 Bryobacterales bacterium
TCCAGCAGAATCAAGTCGGGCGGATTCTTCATCGCCGCCGCAAGCGCCAGCCTGCCCAGTGGAAACGAGCTGACTCCGTGCCCTCGCTGCAGAAGCATGTCTTCGAGCAGCTTCAAGTTGGACGGATTGTCATCCACGATCATGATGTCGCTTTCAGCCATTGGTAACCTTTCCTTATCGGAGGGACGCCTCTTCCAGCAATCGCGTCAGGTCATCGTATTGGTACTTGTCGGCCAGCTCCTGGAGAGATCGCGCGGCTCGGGCATCACCAGTTGCGGGCACTCTGAGGATCAGCTTGTCCAAGAGTTTCTTGTTACCGATCGAGGTCGCATTCCGGAGTTCTTCGACTAGCTCGATCGGTAGCTGGGCGAGCGCGGCGCCCAGTGCCGCCATCCCTGAAGGTTTGTCTTCGGCCTGGCTAATTTCCTCGTAATCATAGGCGAGGTTTAGAAGGACGCCTATCTTCTCCAGTAGTTCGTCCTCACGGCAAGGCTTGGCGATGAAATCGTCGGCTCCGCTCTGCGTTACCACTCGACGGTCCTCGTCCAAGGCGCTGGCAGTCAGAACAACGATAGCTGTTTCCTTTCCACGAGGGTCCGCCTTAATTCTTCGGGTCGCCTCCAGTCCGTCCATGACCGGCATATGCACGTCCATCAGGATCAACCGCGGGCTCCAATCCTCCCAGCTCCGGATGGCTGCCTGGCCGTTTTCCGCGGCTCCTACCGGGAAGCCAATGGAACTCAGCAGTTTCATGAGCCAGTCCCGGTTCTCGAGGTGATCGTCGACGACCAGAATCCTGGGAGCGTCCAGCCCCGTTCGCAGCGCAACCACGCGGCGAACCGCACTCCGTCTGACGGCTATTCCGGAATCGCCACGTTGGATCGGGATATCGAGCCGGAATATTGAGCCCTGGCCCTGCTTGCTCGAAACCGTGATATCGCCTCCCATCAGTCGAGCGTACTTGCGGCTGATCGCGAGCCCCAAGCCGGTGCCTTCCTGGCTGTTCAGGCCGCGGCTGGTCTGGGTAAACGGCTCGAACAACATGCTTTGTTCCTCGTCGGTAAGGCCCGAACCGGTGTCCTCAACGCAGGCTGACAACCATAGTTGACCGGCATTCCGTTGCTCCAAACTGACCCGCATCTTGATCCGGCCAAGCTGAGTAAACTTGACCGCGTTTCCGAGAAGGTTGATCAGCACCTGGCGTATCTTACTCTCGTCCGCGACAACGTACGGCACGGATTCTCCATCCACCGACATTTCGAACCGCAGCGCTTTGGCCTCGGCCCGCAAGCGGAACATGGCCGCCAGATCGTCCAGCAGCTTGGGGAGATTGAAGGTGGATGGTTTGATCTCGATGCGCCCAGCCTCGATCTTGGACATGTCCAGAACATCGTTGATGAGGCCTAACAGATGTTCGCCGCTCCGGCCGATGATCGCCAGATTCGCTTTCGCGTCCGCTCCCAGGTTCGGATCCCGCAACATCAACTGGGCGTAGCCGAGAATGGCGTTCATCGGAGTACGGATTTCGTGAGACATGGTCGACAGAAAGGTGCTCTTGGCCCGGTTGGCAGCCTCCGCGTCAGCCTTAGCTTGCAATAATTGCGCATTGGCGTTGTGAAGTTGTTGGTTGGCGGCCTGCAACTTCTGTGAGTTGTCGAAAATCTCGGCCTCCATCTGCTCCCCAAGGGTGAGCGGCCCGAGGGCACTGCTCTCAGATTGCGACCTTTGCCGTACGAACTCGGTTACATCCGTCACGCGAAGGATGAAATACTCGACCCGGCTGTCCGTTCCGAACACGGGGAAGTTCATCGGACTCCAATAACGCTCTTCTACGACGCCGTCGGGCCGGCGGATGTCGTACTTCTGGATGGCCATGGTGTCCGGGGCGGCGGTCTGACGCACCCGGTCGAGGGATGCGCGCCAGTTAGAAATCGTCGTGGTGCCGGGTTGGTCGGGGAAGATCTCAAAGATGCTGCGGCCGAGGATGTTCTTGCGCTGAAGCGCCAGAGCCGCAAGGTAAGCGTCGCTTGCCGAAACGATCTTTAGGTCGTGTGTGAAGACCAGGAAGAGGCCGGGCAGCGACTCGAAGAGTCCCTGCAATACGGCGCGGCTATTACGCAGCTCATCGCGGCTGGTGCGGAGCTCGTTTTCAACTGCCCGGCGCTCGGTGATATCGCGAATGGCGCTGGAAACCAGTACGCCTTCCTCGGTCTCCAGCGGGCTAAGGCTGATCTCAGTCGGGAACTTGGTTCCATCCTTACGTAGCCCGTATAGTTCTACACCAGCCCCCACGGCCCGAACTCGTGGGTCGGCGAAAAAACCCGCGCGATGCCCGGGATGCTTGTCCCGGAAGCCACCCGGCACCAGCATCTCAATTGGCCGCCCCAGAAGTTCTTCCCGCCCGTATCCAAACAGCCTCTCCACCTGCGTATTGACCAGGACGATCTTCCCCTCTTCATTCACAACCACCACGGCATCTGGCGCTGCTTCGAGGAGCCCCCGGAACTTCGCATCTGCCACCAGCCTCTTAGAGGCTTCACGCAGACCTTCCTCCGTTTTCGCCTTGTCCAGCAGTGAGTCCATCACGAGATTGAGCCCGTTGGCGAGCACACTGAATTCACCGCCCTGCATAAGCACGATTTTCTGCGAATAGTCGCCGCCGCGCACCAGGTTCATGGCGGATACAATCCGGGCCAGAGGACGGTTGATGGCTTGGACTAACTGATATCCTGCAGCGACCGAGGCGACAGTGCCGAGAAGTAAGCATGCCAGAAGACCTGCCTCCGCTGTCCCGATTGCCTCCTGAATCTTACGGCCTGCTTCGCCCGCACCTACCCGATTGAAATCCACTTCGGCCTGAATCGCGCCCTGTAGACTGTCGTATAGGGTTTGCAACTGATTTTGGAGCAGAGCTGCCGCCTCGGCTCTGGTTTCTGGGTCTCCACTCAACTGCTCAACCTGCTTCCGGACAGTCATATAGGGGATGAGCGCGGCTTCGGTAGTTCTAAGCAGTTCACGCTGTCTATCGGATCTAATGACAGATTCGTACTGCTTTAGGAGGTTTAGCCGTTCGGCCGTTTTCTCGCCCAGGTTAGTCTTGATCTGTTGTCTTTTCACTGAATCTCGTTCCAGGATCAGTTGCTCAACCGAGGAATAGGTTGAGATCGAGACTGCCTGTAGCTGGCTGGCCAAGGCGAGTCCAGGGACTGACTCTGATCGAGCAATACTTGCTTGGTCCCGTATCCGTTGTAATTGTATATAGGCAAAGACACAAAGACCGATCAGGAGCAGAGTCGCCGCCGAGAAATATGCGATGATTCTTGCTCGTACCGTGAGATTTTTCATATGCCAATCATCCGGAAATGAAGCGGTGATTCCAAAGCGGCGCGCCTCGTCAATAAAACGCTCACAATTGCTGACTCTTGGACGAATTGCGGATAGGCGTTACGCAAAGGGGTACCTGTTAATTGCGCGGACTAAATTACAATCGACGGAAAGTAATGGCTTCATTAGCTGTGCCGCAAAGTGTCGGCTAGACGTCACACTGATTTACGCCTGATGAACGGAAAAAAGGTGGTGTTCTGCCTAGAAAACAGAAAATACACCCGCAAGCGACGCTGGCGAGAACAGCCCGAGTGTTAGAGAAATGTGGTTTCCGTCGCGAACAGCGGCTGGAACAATTCGCTGAGTTCCCCAACCTGAAACCTGGCATCCGTGCAGATTGCCTGCGGTATGTTCGGGAAGTAATTGCATCGAGTCATGTCCAGTTGGTCGCCGATCCGGAAGTTGGTCCCCGAGAACGGCGTTCCCGGTAATGGCGGTGAGCGGCCGGACGCCCCTAGCGCCTTCGCAGCGGCTTCCTCATATAATGAAGAAACCTCGCTTGGCAACGCGCGAGGATGGTGCGTGCACCTTCCATGCGCCGACTCGAGGAAGGGATACAAGGCCGTTCCGCGTCGCCACACAACGGTGCCGGTGCTCGAGACGGAGAAGTATGCGTTGCGAGACGCGGGGTTGGATGCGACCGCCTCTTGAACCAGTTCGGGATCACCAACTAGGTGACGAGCCTTCACATCAATTCTCTGCGCGTAGAGATTGTCGTTTCGGACCCACAGAATGTGGCCGCCACCGGCGCTCGTAAAGGCTAAGGCTGTATCGTTGGTGAACAACAACCGCGGATCGAGAACCTTCCCGGCGCTCAACGTTGCAATAAACAGCTGCGCCTCCGCCGAGTCAGAAGGAGTGAACACAAATAGGAAATCTTCACCGCCCGGAAGGAACTCAGGGTTGTAAAAATGACCCTCCTTGAGCCCGGGCACCTCGACTGGAAATGCCTTTCCTCCGGTGGCGGGTACGCTGTACAAACCTATGTGAGCCGGAGAGGTTTGAAAAGTGGCGAAGAGGATATTCCCCTTCTCGCTCAAGCTGCCGCCGCGGTACCAGCCCAAATTAGAGGTCTCAGCGGCGATTAACTCCGTGGGGCCGTTGGGTATCTGCATTTTCATTAGACCACTGACAGTCGGGAATGCAATTGATTTAGAGTCGGGAGCCCAGCGACAAGTTCACGCAAAAGGTAGAGGATACGCTGCACCTGGTTGGCGTCCATGGCGTTGAGCGGCCGATTCTCTACAAGGGCAAGCAGGTTTACATCGAGGGCAAGCCGTTGTTTGAGAACCGGCGGGCTGAGCAAGTTCTGTTGCGCATCGCCGAGGCGCGCATGCCTGAGAAGTACAAGCAACGGGTTGAACAGACCAACTTCGCGAAAATGAGCCTAGAGGACATGACGCCAGAGATGATGGACAAGCTGGCGGATCACCTGCTCAAACGAGCGCTGGGTGATAACCCCGCGGTCATCGCGGAGGTAGATCGGCGCCTGGCTGCCGGGGAGGAACCCCCGACGTTCGAGGAAGCGAAGGCCATTGAAGAGCCCAAGGCGCGGTAGCGGAGGTATTTGAAATCGCTCACGCCGGCCCGCATTCTTCAACTTGATGCATTCAATCCGCTGACCTGGTTCGGGGCGACATCATGATTCGTACGCGACAACGAAGGTCTTCCCAAACCCTGGCTCATACGAGGCGTGAGGTCACGATGGCCGGTAAGCATGATCCTCGATTCGGCCGTTTAGCACATCGAGCTTTGCGTGGAGTTCCCGCAGATCTGCCAGTACCTTCTTGTCGTGCCGGCGTATGTAGCTTATGGTGAAGATTCCCGCNNGCCGAATAACAGAAGTGAAACTCCCATGACGTATCCCCGCTTGTTCCGCTCGATCTTCTCTTTCAGCATTGCGTCATATCGTTTTGACAGGTTCTGCGCCTCTTCCTTCAGACGCATCAGGGCGAGTT
>PMOK01000208.1 GCA_003162425.1 Bryobacterales bacterium
ACGAAGACGTCGCCTACATCATCTCCGACGAGGAAAAGCAGGCTTGGAAACGCCTGGCCACCGACGATGAGCGCCAGCAGTTCATCGAGCAGTTCTGGCTGAGACGCGACCCCACCCCCGACACCGAGGAAAACGAATTCAAGGAAGAACATTACCGCCGCATCGCCTACGCCAACGAGCATTATGCGTCCGGTATTCCCGGCTGGAAAACGGACCGCGGCCGCATCTACATTATGTACGGCCCCGCCGATGAGATCGACGACCACTCCTCCGGCGGTAGCTACGAGCGCCCCATGGAAGAAGGCGGCGGCGAAACCTCCACCTATCCGTTTCAGACTTGGCGCTATCGTTATATCGAAGGAATCGGCACCAACATCATGATCGAGTTTGTCGACCCCACCATGTCCGGAGAGTTTCATATGACCATGGACCCGTCGGAAAAGGACGCTTTGTTGTACGTCCCCAACGCCGGACTCACCATGTCCGAACAGATGGGCATGTCCACCAAGACGGACCGTTTCAACCGCACCGACGGAACGCATCTCGGCACGGGGACTCAACCCTTGCCGGCTAGCATGAACGAATTCGAACGGCTGGAGCAGTTCGCTAAACTGCAGAAACCTCCCAAGGTGAAATTCAAGGATCTGGATGCGGTGGTCAGCTCCAATATCCGCTACAACACGCTGCCGCTCAAGGTTCAGGCCGATTACGTGCGGATCACCGATTCAACGGTGTTAACTTCCATCACCGTGCAGCTCCAGCGCAAAGATCTGCAGTTCCAGCAGAAGGACAATGTCGCCACCGCCACCGTCAATATCTACGGCCGCATCACTTCCATCGCCGGCCGCGTGGTCAACTACTTCGAGGACGTCGTATCTGTACCGGTGCCCACCGAGTTGCTCGGCAAGGCAATCGAGGGAGCCTCCATTTATCAAAAAGCCATCCCCCTACCCCCCGGCATGTACCGCTTGAACGTCGTAGCCAAGGACGTGGTGGGTGGCAACATGACCACCTATCCCATGGCCCTCAACGTTCCTCACTTTGAAGAAGAAAAGCTCGCATCCAGTAGCCTAATCCTCGCCGATCTCATCGAAAAGGTGCCCACCCGGAGCATCGGCACCGGTCAGTTCGTGATCGGCGACACCAAGATCCGCCCGCGCATGGGCGATACCTTCGACCGCAACGAAAAACTCGGTATATATATGCAGTTCTACAATTTCGGGCCGGACGAAAAAACCAACAAACCGAACGCGTCGATCCAATATGAGATAACCAAGACCGGGAGCACTGGCAAGCCGGTGTTGGATTATACCGAAGACGTCAATCAAATACCGGGAGCGTCATCAGCACAGGTGACTGTGGAAAAGCTTCTTCCATTGGCGGCCCTCGATCCGGGAGAATATACTCTGACAATGAAGGTGGTGGACAAGAACCGTAACCAGACCTTAACCCCCACCGCCAACTTTACGGTAAAGTAGTGTAAGGTATAGGAGATTAGGGTTTAGTACCTTGAACCCTGGTGCAACCACGCGGATGATGACAGTTCGGCTAAAATTCGCTGTCAGCTTGGTGGCGGCGCTAGCGTCGTCGGCGCCCGTCGCGAGTGCAGCATCTCCCGCTAGTCTCTCCGGTAGCATTGCCGGCTTCGTGCGCGACTCCGCCGGTGTACCCCAGATGGGCGCTTCCGTGTTGCTGTTCAATCGCTACGAGCGTCTGATTCAGCGAACCATCACCAACGAGCGTGGCCTGTTCGGATTCGAATCCCTGTCCCCCGATCTATACTCCGTACGGGTCAGCTTGGCGAGTTTCGTTCCCGCCATGAAGCAGAGAATCGCGGTTCAGCCCGGCATGCAGAGTCTCCTGTACGTCGATCTGGCCAGCGTCTTGAGTTCCATCGAGTTGGTTTATGCCGCGCCAGGCCAGGGCGCCTTGATGAGCGATGACTGGAAGTGGACCCTGAAAGCATCCGCCTCCACTCGCCCCATTCTCCGGTTCCTCCCCGATAACCCATCCGATCCCACCCAGAACGACAAGCCGGCCGGCGAGAGCGTTTTCTCCGATACCTACGGCGTGTTGAGAGTATCGGCCGGCGATCCTGGATCGCTCGGGGGTACGTCTTCGCAATCGGATCTCGGAACTGCTTTCGCGCTCGCCACATCGCTATTTGGCCGCAACCGGCTTCAGTTGAGTGGCAATGTCGGCTATAGCGCTGGAGCTGCTCTACCGGCCACGGGGTTCCGGACCAGCTTCAGCCGCGACGGATTTGGACCGGAAGTGTCCGTCACCATGCAGCAGGTTTATCTGCCAGGGCGCTCGGGCTTTTCTTTAATCCCTGGACAAGCCGAGGGAGCCCCCGCCATTCGCGCGATGTCAGTAGCTGTTCACGACAGTATCGCCATTAGCGACGATCTGCGCTTTGATTACGGGGCGGCGCTCGATTCCATCACTTTCCTGGACCATCTCAACTACGTGAGTAAGTTCGCGCGGCTCAACTACAGCCTCGGCGATAACGGTACTGTTCAGTTGGCCTATAGCTCCGGTGCGCCTCCGATTCAGTTCCTCGCTGCGAATCAGCCGGACAATCGCGCCGAACTTTCTGGAAACGACGATGCAGCGCTTGCGGCCGATCTGGCTGCGCTCTCGGTTTTGCCCCGGCTCTCGCTTCGGGATGGTAGAGCGGCGGTTCAGCATTCGCAGGATTACGAGATCGGCTACGAAAAGAAGCTGAAATCAACCACGGTTGATGTCACTGGCTATCACGAATCAATCACAAATCTCGCCATGACTGTTTCCGCTCCCGACGACCTTTTCTCGCCGAACGATTTGCTGCCTGACATCTCCTCCAAAAGCAGCGTGCTGAATGCGGGCAGCCTGCAGCGCTTCGGATATGCCGCGTCGGTCACCCAAGTTCTCGGCGACAAGATTGAGCTGGGTACATCGGTCGGAAGGGCTGGCGCTCTGACGGCCGGTACCGAGGATTTGCCTGTCGCAACAGGCGACGAGCTGCGTTCCACTCTCCACCCCACGCAGCGCTTCTGGGCTTCCGCACGGGCATCCGCCAAGCTCCCTGTCACCGGCACGATAATCAACGCCAGCTATCAGTGGATGGACTACCGCGCTATCATGCCCAGCCACTTTTATCTCACACAGCGAGCCTATCCCGAGCCCGGCCTCAACATCCGCGTCCGCCAACCCATACCATCATTCCTCGGGATGCCTGGACGCCTGGAAGCCACCGCTGAACTCCGCAACATGCTGGCCCAGGGCTATGTCAGGGTTTCAGACGCCGGCCAGAGCGTCCTTCTTACACAGAACCCTCGCGCCGTCCGCGGCGGCCTCAGCTTCATATTCTGAAGTGGGGCGGACCCCCTGGTCCGCAGCCGACGCCCACGTCGGCCTGCTGCTGGTATTTGTCAATGCTTGAGGTAGCGGGTCCAGGGGAAGTTTTCATTTCATTTGATGGGCTGCAAGCCCATGAGATACACTCGTGCCGACGTCCGGTTTGCCCGTCATGCGCGCCGCGATCCTCCTCTTAACCACAATCCCCCTCGCCCACGCCGCCATTCGTTTCGTGGATTTCGCATCGGCCGACGGCATAAAAACAGTCGGCGATGCCAAAATCTTGGGTCACGTGCTGCGCCTCACACCGGCCCACCGAAGCCGTTCCGGCGCGGCCTGGTTTCGCGAAAAACAGGCCATCGGATCCGGCTTTCAAACCACCTTCCAATTCCAACTGACCGAGAACGGCGGCCTCGGTAACGGCGCGGATGGCTTCGCTTTCGTCCTGCAAAATTCGGGCGCCTCCGCGCTGGGCGGGCGTGGTTCGGCCGGCGGCTTCGCCGTAGCTTCACCGGGACAAGGCAGCCAGCGTGGCATTCCGTGGAGCATCGCGGTCTTCTTTGATACGTTTCGAAATAGAGAGGAAGGAGATCCTTCCGCGAACTACATAGCGTTCCGCACCTACGGCAAACCCACCGAGATGCGCTGGCCGGAAGCGCGCCCGGCTTCCACTCGCCATCTACGCGTTCACTTGAAGGACAACAAAGTTCACACCGCACGGATCGCCTTCGTCCCCCCGGTTCTTGCGGTCTATCTGGATGACTCGATCAAACCGAATCTCCAAGCCGTGGTGGATCTTTCCATCGTGGTGGACCGTGAAGGCAGCACATGGGTCGGCTTCACCGCCTCAACCGGCGAAGGATACGAGAATCACGACATCCTCAACTGGTCCTTCGACAGCGCCAAAGTCTTCTCCAACGCCTCGGTGGTCTCTTCCGACATCACCTATCTGCTGTGGTCCTGCCTCCCCAATCGCGGCCTGTGTACGCCTGAGCGAGCCATCGTGGAGCCCAACGCCACCGGCTACCACGTCGTTCTACCTGCCCATCTGGAATGGGGCGTGAGCATCCCCAACCCGTCCGGGCGAACTGCGGCGGTGAACAATCCTCACGGAATCGTCTGCTGGGACTTGACAGCCGGCGCGGATGGATGCAGTGGACCTTCCGGTATCAGCACAAACGCAGGCGCGGGATTCGTGGATCCCCGCGCGCCCGCCGGCGCGCTGGTACAGAGAACGCGCGATGGCCGCACCGAGTTCTCAGTGAATCACCATATCACTGGCAGCGTGAAGGACAACGAGGGATTTTTCGAATTCGACGTCGAGCTAAAGTGAAGGCTCCTGGAAGCGCGAACCGAATAACCGATGAACCGAGCAACCGATGAACTGGCGAGGAAATAACTTCCTCGTTCCGAGGAAGTTATTTCCTCGCCATCCGCTGCGGCTTCTTCAACCGCGATTGCCGCCGCTTGCCTGGCTTTCGCTTGGGCTTGCTGATCACGAAAGTCCCGCTCCCGTGATACTCGGCCGAATAAAGGTGCTCGTTTGTTTTCTCGACTGGCTTTTCTTTTACCATGAAGATTCTATTCTCGCATGAAACGCCAACTCACCCGACGCATCCTGCTGCTGATCCTGCTCCTCGTCGCGCTTCTCCACGCTGCCGATCCGCCGCCATTCTTCTCTGAGATAGGAACCATCGAAGCGGGGCTCTCATCCATTACCGGTCTCCGCTTCACGCGTCCTGTCCCCTACGGCGTCCTCAACAAAGACCAGCTCAGGCTGTTCCTTGAAGAGCGAATCAAGAAGGCCCTGAAGCCGGCCGACATACGCGCCGAAGAGCTGACCCTCCAAATGCTGGGACTGATACCCTCCGATTTCGACCTGCGCCAGAATACAGTGGACCTTTTGACCGAACAGGCCGCCGCTTTCTATGACTACAACAAGAAGAAGCTGTTCGTGTTGGAAGGGGCCGGAGGCGGACTGGAAGAGCGCACCGCCCTGGTCCACGAATTGGCGCACGCGCTTGCCGACCAACATTTCCACCTCGGCAAGTACATTCGCGAGGGCGCCCGCAGCGACGATGGATCAACCGCCCGCCTGGCTGTGATGGAAGGACAGGCCACCTGGTTGATGGCCGCCTATCTCTCCAAGCAGGACGGCGGTCCGGCCGAAGTTCCCGACCGCATGCTCGAGCTCATGACCGAGTCCATCCAAAGTTCCGCCCGCGAGTATCCGGTCTTTTCCAAAGCCCCGCTCTATATCCGCGAATCGCTCGTGTTCCCCTACGCCAGCGGAATGCTGTTTCAGAATGCCGTGTTTCGTAAACTGGGCCGCGATTCGTTCTCGGAAGTGTTCACCCATCCGCCCACCAGCACACAGCAGATTCTGCATCCGGAGCTTTATCTGGCGCACCATGCGCCCACCAATCCGCCTACTCCGCGCGTGCCGGATCCGCACGCCTTCCGCACCTTGGCAGACGGCAACCTGGGGGAGTTCGATTACCGCGTTTTGCTCTCTCAGTATTCCTCCGATGATGAGGGAAAAGCCGCTGCCGCGCACCTGGCCGGCAGTTCCTATGCTCTGCTTGAACATAAGCATGACAAATCCCCGGTGCTCGTCTATGCATCCACCTGGGATTCGGAGCAATCCGCGCGTCAATATTTCGAGCTGTACGGCAAGGTCCTGCGCGGCAAGTGGAAGACCGTCGAATTCGAATCCCAGACACCTTCCGAACTCGCCGGACACGGCGACTCCGGCTATTTCCGGACCTGGGTGGATGGCGCCACGGTCAACCATATCGAAGGCTGGAAATCTCCGCTACACTAACAATATAAGGAGTTATTTGGATGCTTTCGATTCGAGTGGCTGCCGCCGCCCTGGCTTGCTCTTTCGCCTTGCAAGCGGAGGTTCCTCCCGCACCTCGCCCCGCTCCCGAATTCACCATCCGCTATGCGGACGGAAATCAGGTTCCGTTGAGCAGCTTCAAGGGGAAAGTGGTGGCTCTAACGTTCATCTTCACCACCTGTGTCCATTGCCAGCACGCTTCTCAAGTCTTCTCGAAACTCTACACCGAATACGGCCCCCGCGGATTTCAACCGATGGGCGTCGCTATTAACGACATGGCCAATCTGTTCGTGGGTGACTTCGTGAAGACCTACGGCGTCAACTATCGGGTGGGTTTCAGCCCCCTCCCTCCAGTCCTCGAATTCCTGGGTATCTCTCCGATGGAGCGTTATGTGGTCCCGCAAATCGTCTGGATCGATCGCAAGGGAACCATTCGCTCCCAGACCTCGCCGCTGACCGGTGACGAACAAATGCGCACGGAGCCCTACTGGCGCAGCATGATCGAGACGCTCCTCAAGGAACCCGCCGAATCTACCAAAAAGCGCCCGGCTACCCACACCACCGCCAAGAAAGTCCAGCAATAGGAGTGGCGCCGGCGCTTTCGCCTGCGAACTGCCGGGGCTACCGCCGTTTCTCTAGCGCTCTTTCCCGCATCGCCAATCGGTACGCTCGCCGCTCCCCAGCTTCCTCGTACCGGCGCTTCTCGTCAGCGGTTTCCGGAATCACGCACGGAATCGGTTTTCGTTGGCCGCCTTGATCGAGAGCAACGAAGGTTAGATAAGCGGAAGATGTGTGCCTGATTTCGCCCGAGACCAGATTTTCCACTTCTACTCGCACGCCCACCTCCATGGATGTCCGGAAGACCCGATTCACACTGGATCGCAGAACAATCAGTTGTCCGATGTGGATGGGGTGCAGGAAGTTCATGTGGTCGACGGAAGCGGTTACCACCGCGCACCGCGAGTGTCGGACAGCGGCCAGCGCCGCCGCGATATCCACCAAGTGCATCACCTTGCCGCCCAGAACGTTGCCCAGCGTATTGGCGTCGTTCGGCAGCGCGAATTCCGAATACTCGGAAACGGATTCACGCACAAAACGGCCCGGAGGAATGGAATCCACGGTGGATCAGCCCTTTCTTCGCAGGTAGCTTTCGATAAACGCAGCGGCCTGTTTTCGGAGAATCTGGTCGTCCGGACCGCTCGAAAGGTTTCCAGTTGCGCCGTGACACTCAATAACGCCGTGTCCTTGGGGCCAGCATTCTTTTTCGAAAACGTATTGAATGCGGATCAGCTCGCCCGCGTCGTGAGCAACATGAAATCGAACCGCGTCAGTTAAAGCTCGCTCCGGAAAGCGGTCGCAACGGCTACGGCCGTAGCCGAGATTGCAGATCTGGCGCAGCCGCGTTTCGTCCGGTTGGAACGCGGTATCCGCCGCGCGGCACTCGCCCGTGTAGGGATCTCCCAGAGGCAGCCGCGGAGGCACCACCCAGCTGCTCGTCTCGAACCGGGCCACCGGGTAAAAGTACGGGCATGCCATCGCTCGGTATAGTAACACGTAGAGATATGCCTGCCAATCGAATGGAAATCCTCAAGACTATGCTGGCTCAAAATCCGCGTGACAGTTTCGCGCGCTACGGCCTTGCCATGGAACACGTCATCAACGGAGAACTGGAACAGGCCATCGCGGAATTCCGGGTTTTGCTCGAATACAATCCCGACTACGCGACGGCATACTTCCATGGCGGCCAGGCGCTCGAGAAGCTAGGACGCATCGAGGACGCCCGCGCAATGTACCAGACCGGAATTGAGACCACGTCGCGCACCGGCGATCAACACACCAAGAGCGAGCTACAAGGTGCGCTCGACATGCTGCCCATTTAGGGTTCCTGTGATGTAGATAAAATGGAAAGAGAGAACCAGCGGGAGGTGTGGTATGCAGGGTGCCTTGTTCACGCAATTGGCCGCTTGTGTCGCGATGTTGGGTGTTTCAATAGCTGTTTCCGAGGCTGGGGCGCAGTTCCAAGAACCGGCACAATCGGATGTGTATTACTATTTCGATGCCGTGACGGGAAGCATCTCTCCCTTGGAAATGCAAGTTACCAAGGTGATGACCAAGAACTACCTATTCGTAGTCGAAGGCGGCTATGAGCTTGCCGGCGGCCGATCCTCTTTTCGAATTAAGTCAGGACAGGAACAGGAATTCCTGATCCGCCTCGCCCCGGCTTTTGAAGGAATCCGCGAGCATGGATTCACGCTGAAAGATTATGTATTTCTTACTGCCGCTAGCGCGAGGAAAGACAGGCGAAAGATTATAACGGTGCGGTGGCCTCTCGCAGGCACGCCCTCAATCAATGAAAACAAGATCCCGTGCGACGTGAAGGCCTATGGAGATGCTTCCGTGCTTATCGTGCCGCATGAACCTCTCCCGGCCGGAGAGTACGCCTTCATGTTTTCGGCTCCGGAATACAACTCTCCGCGGCAACAGGCATTTTTCGCCTTCGGAATCGATTCTGCAAGCAAGAATTAGAACGCGGTCAGCCACGTTTTTTCCAATCGCGCGCCAGCATGCCGTAAACATTGCTGTCCAGGTACTTGCCGCCCACCAACTGGGCCTTCCGTAGAACCCCTTCCAGTTGAAAACCCAGGCGCTCAGGAACAGCGCAGCTTTTCTTGTTGGCCGGCGCGCAATGGATCTCCACTCGGTTCAACTTCCATTCTTCGAACGCGTGATCGATCAAAACGCGGCACGCATCCGTGACAATACCGTTTCCTTGGAATTTCGCAGCGAGCCAATATCCGATTTCCACTTTACGGTTCAGCCAATCGATCTTGTGAGCTCCGATGGTTCCCGCATATTCATCACCGCACCAGATGCCGGCGGCGAAGCCTTGGTTATTCGCAAACTGCTGTAAGGAGGTCCTGATGAAGTTGAGCGTGTAGCCAACGCTGGTGGTGTCATCCACCCAGGGCAGCCACTTGCGCAAATGGGCTCGATTGCGATCAACCGCCGCAAAGACTGCCGGGGCATGCCGCTCCTCCAGCAGTTTCAAACAAACCCCGTCACGAATGTCGCATTGGAACATGACTTTGCTCAAACGCTCCCTTCCGGTCGCGGCTCGGAAAGGTGCGTAGTGTTTCGCGCGTGTTACAGAGCCGCGACCGGAAGGGAGCGCTAGCCTTCGTCCTCTTCGCCTTTATGCAGTTGCTGCGCCAAATAATTATCCAGACCGATTTCTTCAATCGCGTGGAGCTGGCCCTCCAGATAATCTACGTGCTCTTCTTCGTCCTTCAGGATCTCCTCGAACAGCGCGCGCGATGCATTGTCGCCGACCTCGACAGCCTGCCGGATCGCGGAATTCAAGTGATGGACGGCCGCCAGCTCCAGAGCCAGGTCGTTATCCAATTGTCCTTTCACGTTTTTCCCGATCTTGATCGGACCGATGTCGGTCATGTTCGGAGTTCCATCCAGAAACAGAATCCGGTCCATGAGCTTCTCGGCGTGAACCATCTCCTCGATCGATTCTTTTCGATAGTGTTGAGCCAGCCGAAAATAACCCCAGTTCTCATTCATCTTGGCATGCAAGAAATACTGGTTGATGGCAGTCAGCTCGGCCTTGAGGGCTTCCCCTAAATTTTCGAGAACTTTGTCGTTTCCACGCATAGATCAGATTCTATCGCGAAAACGCCGTGCTAGGATGGCAACAGAAATGAAGAAACTGCTGGCCTATATTCCTATGCTTGCCCTCACCGCATCTAATACTCCCGATCTCGCGCAACTCGACCAGATGATCGCCCGCTTCGCGCCCACCGAGCTCCGCGCCGATGTTTCGAATCTCTCGCCCGGCGATCGCAAAACGCTCGCGAAGTTGATCGAGGCGTCGCGGACTCTGAACGACATTTTTCTAAAGCAGATGTGGAGCGGCAATCTTGAGCTATTCGAGAAGCTGAAGCGCGATACAACCCCGCTCGGTAAGGCTAGGCTGCATTATTTCTGGATCAACAAAGGACCCTGGTCGGACATCGACGATCACGCCGCATTCTTGCCGGATGTCCCGCCCAAGAAACTGCCGGGCGCGAACTTCTATCCGGAAAACATGACCCGCGAGGAATTCGAGAGTTGGGTGAAGACGCTTTCCAAGGCGGACCGCGAGCGAGCCGAGGGCTTCTTCACCGTGATACGCCGCGATGCCACCGGGCGGTTGAAAACAATTCCCTACAGCCAGGAGTACAAAAACGATCTGGCCAAAGCCGCCCGATTGATGGAGGAGGCGGCTGGACTCACCGGCAACGCAACATTGAAGAAGTTTTTGCTGTCGCGCGGCGCCGCGTTCCTTTCGAACGACTATTACGAAAGCGATCTTGCGTGGATGGACCTGGATGCGCCCATCGACATCACCATCGGGCCGTATGAAACCTACAACGACGAGATATTCGGCTACAAAGCGGGCTTCGAAGCCTACGTGAATCTCCGCGACGATGTTGAAACAGAGAAGCTCAAGTTCTTTGGCGGCCATCTGCAAGAGATCGAAAACAATCTGCCCATCAATCCGGAATATCGCAATCCGAAGCTCGGCAGCCAGGCGCCCATCCGCGTGGTGAACCAGGTTCTGTCGGCCGGCGATGGCGATCATGGCGTTCAAACGGCGGCTTACAACCTGCCGAACGATGAGCGCGTGGTGGCTCAAAAAGGCAGCAAGCGCGTGATGCTGAAGAACGTCCAGGAGGCCAAGTTCCACGGCACGCTGGAGCCGATTGCGAAACGCGTTCTCACACCCGCGAGCCAGCCGGACCTGAGCTTCGATTCATTCTTCACCCACATTTTGGCGCACGAGCTAAGCCACGGCATCGGGCCCCATCAGATTAGCGTGGATGGCCGCGCCACCACCCCACGCCAGGAATTAAAGGAACTGTACAGCGCCATCGAAGAGGCCAAAGCGGATGTGACCGGCCTTTTCATGCTCCAGTATCTCTACGAGCACAAGCTGATCGAAGGTGGCGCGGGCGCGGAGCGGAAACTGTACACAACGTTTCTCGCGTCATCATTCCGCAGTCTGCGATTCGGCTTGAACGACGCGCACGGAAAAGGGATGGCGATGCAGGTGAATTATCTAACGGACAAGGGCGGATTCATCGCCCGCGAGGACGGCCGGTTTGAGGTGCATCTCGACAAAATCAAATCCGCGGTGCGAGACTTAGACCACGACCTTCTAACGCTCGAAGCCACCGGCGACTACGCCGGCGCCAAGCGAATGCTGGCAGAACTCGGCGTGGTCCGCCCCGCGATGCAAAAAGCCTTGGCCAATCTCAATGACATCCCTGTGGATATCGAACCGATATTCATCACGGCAAACGCCGCCGGCAAATAGCAGACGAGCCTCGCCATACGCCGAACCTAATAACCGAATAACCGAAGAACCGAAGTTAGCCAGGCTTCAGCCGGCTAACTTCGATATATCGTTATACAGTACGAATGCGACTACGGCCATCAGGAACACAAACCCTAATTTGAACACCGCTTCCTTCACGCGCAGGCTCAAATCGCGGCGCATGAACATCTCCACCAGCAAAAGCAGGATCACTCCGCCGTCCAGGATAGGAATGGGCAACAGATTGAAGATCGCAAGGTTCAGGCTGACCATGGCGGTCAAAGCGAAGTAAGCTGTAGGGCCTTCGCGAGCTGCCTGGCCGGATAGGCGCGCGATCCCGATCGGTCCCTCCAGCGATTTCGGCGACATGCGCCGCTCCAAAATCCCTCGCAAGAACTGATAAATGAGCGTCGCATTCTTCGCGTTGTAGCGAACCGACTCCACCAGCGCCTGTGGAAACGAAAGGCTGACCAGCTCGACGCGAGGCGCCAGATTCACGCCGATCATCCATCGATCCGCGCTTCCGTCCATGGTGGTCATCACGGGTGTGACGGTAACGGTGTCCTGCTTGCCGTTTCTCGAATAGACCAGTACCACTGGCTTGCCGCCGGTGTTGTTGATCACGTTGAGGAGCTTGGGCGTCGAACGGATGGGCTGGCCGTTGACACTGATCATAATGTCACCGGGCTCGATACCTGCTTTAGCAGCCGGTTTGTCCGGCGGAGCTGCCACCACCTCTATCTCGTTCTGCTCGCCCCACCCCGCGAATCCGGTACCGGTTTTCGGATCTAGAACCGGCGTTAGCGTGACGCGTTTCCGCTCGCCATCGCGTGAAATCCAAACAGCCAGATCATGGCCGGCGCTGGCCACTTCTTTCATCTCGATGTCTTCCCAGGTGGGGTTAGCTGTGTTCTCGATCTGAACGATGCGGTCGCCCTCGCGGACACCCGCCTTGGCTGCCGCGCTGTCGGGCATCACAAAACTGATCATTGGCGACGGAGAGGACGGAATCTTCGGAAAGCGAACCATGAACAACCCTGTGAGGATTCCAACCGCCAGAATAAGATTCATGGCCGGTCCGGCGAACGAAATGATTAGGCGCTGCCAGCGGGGTTTAGCGAGAAACCCTCGCGGATCGTCGGCGTTTTCATCACCCGGCTCCTGGCCGGTCATTTTCACATAGCCGCCAAAGAATATCGCCGCGACGCGAAAATCGGTCTCGCCTTTCTTGAACCCGAACAGACGCGGCCCAAAACCGAAACTGAAGGTTTCCACCTTCACGTCGAAAAATCGCGCTGCCCAGTAATGGCCCAATTCGTGGATCAAAATCATGACCCCGATCAGGACCAGCGCCCACCAGATGTTTTGAAGAACTATTAAAGGCATGGTTCTATGCTCTGACGGACACCTGTCCGCGCTCCTCGTATGTTTTTTGTGCTCGTTCGTGAACAATCTGCCGCGCCACGGAGCGAGACAGCTCATCAATTTCCAATACTTCCTCGACGGATGCCGCTTCGCGCGCCGGAACCCGCTCCAATGTCTCTTCCACTACCGCGGGGATAGCGGGGAAAGCAATCTTCCCGGCCAGAAAAGCTTCTACCGCGATTTCGTCCGCCGCGTTCAGCGTACATGTTGCCGATCCGCCCTGCCGCATTGCTTGATAGGCCAGCCGCAGCGCAGGGAATTTCTCGAAATCAGGCGCACTGAAGCTCCAGGAACGGGCCTCGGTCCAATCCAATCGGGGAACCGGCGCGGACTCTCTCGCAGGATAAGTGAGCGCGTACTGGATGGGCATCCGCATATCGGTAGCCGAGATCTGCGCGATCACGCTGCCGTCGCAATACTCCACCATGGCATGCACCGTCGATTGAGGATGGATCACGACATCCACTTCATCGGCTGAAAAATCAAATAACCAACAGGCTTCGATCACCTCGAAGCCTTTGTTCATGAGCGTCGCCGAATCGATGGTAATCCGCTGGCCCATTTTCCAGGTGGGGTGCTTCAGCGCCTCGGCCGGCGTGACCCGAGCCAGCTTCTCCAAAGGCGTCTCTCGGAACGGACCGCCTGAGGCCGTCAGGATCAGTCGCGCTACTTCGCTCCGCCTGCCCGCCCGCAAACATTGGTGGGCTCCGTTGTGTTCGCTATCCACCGGGATCAGTTCGGTTCCGGACTTCCTGGCAGCATCGATCACCAGCTTTCCGCTAGCCACCAGAACCTCCTTATTCGCCAGCCCAACCCGCTTCCCGTGAGTAATGGCTTCGTAGGTAGCTTCCAGACCCGCCACGCCCACTATCGCGGACATTACGAAATCCACGTCCCGTTCGGTGGCCACTTCCACCCGGGCCTCGGGACCCCAGCGCAACTCCGGCCAATCCTGGGGCGCCAGCCCCGAGTCCTTCAGCCTGCCAATTAGACTCTCGCGATCCGCATCCGTTGCTGTCGCCGCAACCTTAGGCCTAAACTGAAGGATCTGCTGGGCCAACAGGTCGACGTTGTGACCTGCCACCAAAGCATGCACGCGATATTGTTCCGGGTGTCGCCCAACCACGTCTAACGTGCTGACGCCAATCGACCCGGTTGAGCCCAGGATGGTGAGAGTCTTCAATGGCCTTATTATATCGCCAACCAATGGAAACGTGACCTGCATCGTTGTGGAAAAGGGGATGTTTTCGTTGGTGACACGTACAGAGCTCCCGCCATTTTGATCTTTTGAACTTTCTTGTTGAACCCTGAACCTCTTAGCGAGTCGAACCCTTGCGGGCGCCGGGGAGGATTGCTTCAGGGGTCTTTTTTATGAGGTTAGTCTCGCTTTGGTGGGAGTTGCCTCCCCGGCTTACTTCCAATACTAATATATGATTTCCTGGAACGCAACAGTTTTTTGTATTTTTTATTTTCCCTTGACCTCTACGCCTGCCCATCGCTCCATAACGCGGATGGTCGAGCACATATCTAATTCACCGTAACCCTCTGAAATTGCAGCTTGAAACATCTGATGGGTCAGGCTTGTCAAGGGCAACGGGACCCCTTGCTCCTGGGCGGAGTCGAGCGCGAGGCCAATGTCCTTGTGCATCCACTTTGTGGAAAAGTTGGTGGTGAAGTCCCTTTTGAGCACGAAGGGAGCCTTATACGAGATCAGACCGGACTTGGCTGCGCTATTATTAAGGATCTCCAGCATCAGCTCGGGGTCGATTCCGGCCTTGGTGCTCAGCACGATGCCCTCGTTAAACGCCTGCATGATATTGGAAAGAATCAAGTTTTGAGTAAGCTTGGCCTCCAGGCCACAGCCTGGACCTCCGCAGTAGTAGAACTGCTTGCCCATGGCTTCGAGGAATGGCTTCGTTTTGTCGTAGACCTCTTGCTCACCGCCGATCATGAACGTCAACGTGCCTGCCGTAGCTCCGGGCGTAGACCCCGTACAGGGCGCATCGAGATATTGAATGCCCTTCGCGCCCAGCTTCTCGCCGATGGCCCTGCTGGCTGACGGGGAAATAGTGCTGGCGTTCGCTACCACGGTGCCAGGCTTGGCGCCTTCAATCACGCCGTTCTCACCGGTCAGCACTTCTTCCGACATCTTGGTGTCGCCGACGCAGAGGAATACGAACTCCGACTGTTCGGCCACCTGTTTGGGCGATTCACAAGCGAGCCCTTTTTCTTCTTCCGCGAGCTGCTTCGCCTTGCTGAGCGTGTTCGACCATAATGCCACCCGATGACCTGCCCGCAGCAGATTCCGAGCCATGGGATAGCCCATCAAGCCGAGTCCAAGAAATCCAAGCTTTGCCATAAGAGAGAATGGTAGCAATGAAACCACGCGTCCTGGTCACCAAACGGATTTTCCCGGAAGCAATCGCGTTCTTAAAAGAGCATTGCGAAGTGGACTATGAAGAGACCGACGACGGTTTGCCCAACGATCAACTGCTCGATCGGCTGCGCGGCAAACAGGCCATCCTAGCCCAACTCACCAACAAGTTCACACCCGAGGTGATCGATTCGCTCGACGGTTTGAAGATCATCGCCAATGTTGCCGTGGGCTTCGACAATATCGACGTGCCCGCCGCAACGCGCAAAGGCATTCTGGTGAGCAACACACCGGATGTACTCACGGATACAACGGCCGATTTCGCGTTTGCGCTCTTGCTGGCTGCGGCTCGCCGCGTAGTGGAAGGGCACCAGTATCTACACGCCGGACTGTGGCGGAAATGGTCCATTGACCTGCTGGTGGGCCATGACGTACATCATCGGACTCTGGGAATCCTAGGGATGGGCCGCATTGGACAAGCCGTGGCTCGCCGTGCGCGCGGGTTTTCGATGCGTATCCTTTACTACGATCCCGTACCAGCGCCAGAGGCGATCTCACGCGAGCTGGAGCTGGAGTTGGTTTCGAAAGACCAGCTTCTGCGCGAATCCGATTTCGTGAGCTTGCACGTCCCACTCTCGGATTCAACGCGCAAGCTGATTGGCGAGCCCGAACTCATGCTCATGAAGAAGAGCGCGATCCTGGTGAACACGTCGCGAGGTCCGGTGGCGGACGAATCCGCGGTGGCCAAGGCGCTGGATGAAGGATGGATCGCGGGCGCCGGCCTGGACGTATTCGAAAACGAACCCAAGGTGCATCCGGGGCTTCTGAAGCTGACGAATGTAGTGCTGACGCCGCACATCGCAAGCGCGTCTATTGATACGCGACGCGAGATGTCCATGCTGGCGGCTCGAAATGCGGTGGCCGCGCTCGAGGGAAGGCGCCCACCGACGCTCCTCAACCCTCAGTTATGGGATTCGCTTTCGAGCTCAAAAGGAGCTTGAGCACCAACAGATCCGATGGATGGAAGCTCGCCATGGGCACATTGTTCAGATCCTCATCGGTTTCAATGATATGGCTCCGAATCAAGGTGCGCAATTCTTCCAAAGAGAGCCCTAACTCCGCGGCAGCCTCGTTTTCGGAGTACTGCGTCTTGGCTGGTTTGATGGCGAGCGTTCCCTGATTCATGATTGCTTAAGTCGATAGTAAGGGGTAGCCAGGGTTTCACCAATCGGGCAAAACTCTGTTCTTTGGTTACTTGGTTCCTTAGTTCGTGCTGGTTCTTCGGTTTTTCGGTCCTTCAGTTCTTCGGTTCCAGAAGGTAGACTGGGAGCGTGCGCGGCCTTAGGAAGAATATCGGGTTTTCTCTGATTGTAATTTCGGTGCTGGCGCTTGGGATTGGCGCCAATACCGCGTTTTTCAGCATCATCGACCGAGTTCTGCTGCATCCCTTTCCGTTTCGCAGCCTGGATCGGCTGGTAGAGATTCGCGCCGTGGATGCCAAGGGCCAGGAAACCAATAACAAGCCCGAAGACATGAACTTCTTCGCCACTCACGTCCATTCGTTTGAACGCGTGGAGATCTGGAGATGGCAGAATTTCGTCCTGACCGGCGTCGACAATACCGACTCCGTCTTTGCGCTGGAGGTCAGTCAGAATTTGTTCGATACGCTCGGCGTCCGGCCGGCGCTGGGACGGACGTTTCTTCCCGGCGAGTTCGAGTCGGCAGCGCCGGCGGTGGTGGTGATCAGCGATCGTTTGTGGCGCAAGCATTTTCACGCCGATCCCGGCATCGTCGGCCGGCAAGTCCTGCTCGATGGCAAGGGCTACACGGTGGTGGGCATCATGGGACCTGGCTTCGTTTTCACCAACCCTGCTCATCAAGCGTGGATTCCATTCAAACCCTCGACCGTTATACGCGGAGAACTGCATGCCTACTTCAGCAACCTGGCAAGGCTCCGGTCCGGAATTTCAATCGCGCAGGCCCAGCATGAGATGGAAGCCGTAACGCCTGGCCTGCCACCGAATCCGGATCGTGACAAAGGTTGGCACGCGCGCTTGCGGCCGTTCACCGAACAATTCACCGGTCCCTACCGGAGGGCACTCGTGATGTCATGGGGTGCGGTGGGCCTGGTGCTGCTGATTGCCTGCGCCAACGCCGCTAATTTGCTGCTGGCGCGCGCATCCGAGCGGCGCCGCGAGTTCGCCATTCGAGCATCGCTCGGAGCGGATAGCGTGCGGCTGGCGCGTCAGGTGATCACCGAGACGTTGACGCTGGGTCTCGCCGCTGGCGTCGCCGGAGTGGCGCTCTCTTTCGGTTTGATCCGATTGCTCGCGAAATTATTTGTAGCGAAACTTCCGGTGCCTGGGCTGGATTCCGTATCCATGAACGGCATGGTTCTGGCAGCGACCGCAGGTCTGGTTCTGCTGACCACTTTGCTGTGCGCCACTCCGGCTTGCGCCAGCCTGTGGCGATCCGATCTGACTGCGGGCATCCAGGCGGCTGGGCGGAGCGTATCATCTAGCCGCGCGGCGAATCGCACCAGAGCTGTCCTGCTCTCTTTTGAAGTGGCGCTCTCCCTGATGCTCTTGGTGGGCGCGGGCCTGATGCTGCATACGTTGGATCGGCTGATGCGAGTTCACCTCGGCTTTGAACCAGAGCATGTGCTGGTGGCGGGTGTTTCCGCGCCAGCGCAGCTCGAAACGAAAGAGGCGAAAGCGAGCCACTACTCGCGCGTGCTGGACCAGGTGCGATCGCTGCCGGGCGTGCTGAATGCCGGCGTCGCCACAGTTCTTCCGTTTGGCGGGCTGTCGATTACCTCATCGTTGACCGCCGAAGGTATCAAGGACACCAACTGGCGCAGTTATGGCATTTACCTTCGCGAGATCAGTCCCGGATATTTCCCGGCGTTGGGCGTCCGCCTGTTGCGTGGACGGGATTTCAATGCAGGCGACACAGCGAGATCAGAGTCCGTGGTGATGATCAACGATGAGCTTGCGCGGCATTATTGGCCAGGCCAGGACCCGTTGGGGAAGCGCGTGTCGCGATCCGATGAGCCCAAGCCCGGCGAGTGGTCCACGGTAGTTGGAGTGGTGGAAAGCATCAAGCATCGATCGCTCCGGACTGGCTCGGACGCAGAATTGTATTTGCCGTACACGCAATCGCTGATCGGCGCCAAATACACTTATCTGGTTTTGCGAACGCAGGGTGACCCTCTTTCAGTTGTTTCTGCTTTGCGCAAACGAATTCACGATGTCGATCCTGGCCAGCCGGTGACTTCGGTGGAGACTATGCGGACGATGGTGGTGAATTCCGCCGCTGAAGTGCGATTCCACACTCTGCTACTCGAAATCTTCGCGGGACTCGCGCTCGGTCTTGCGGTGGCGGGCATTTTCGCCGTGGTGTCGTATGCCGTGTCGCGGCGGACGCGGGAAATCGGTATTCGCGGCGCGTTGGGAGCGACTCCAACCGACGTGGTCCGGCTCGTGATCGGAATCGCAATGCGCCCGGTCGCTCTCGGCGCCTGCGTTGGCATGGCGGGAGCATTGGCGGCGACGCGAATGTTGGAATCAGAACTGTTCGAGACCGCTCCAGCCGATCCATTGGTGTTTGTCGTGGTGGTTGTGCTGTTAATCTCGACGGCTGTGGCGGCAGCGTCGATACCCGCATGGCGAGCTACGCGGATCGATCCAGCGGAAGTTCTGCGGGCGGAATAAGAATAGTGGGGCGGACCCCCTGGTCCGCGCGGGCCCCCCTGGGCCCGCAACTTGAAGCTCTATCTATTTCGCCAACAGGCCGACGTGGGCGTCGGCCGCGGACCAGGGGGTCCGCCCCACTATTCCGGAATTAAGGCGGCCAACAACACTGCCACCAATAACACCAATCCCGCCGCGATGAACGTTCCGACGTCCGTTGGTTTCACTCCATAGAGCAGACTGGCGATGATCCGGGTCAGGGCGAACGCGAGCCCAGCGCCATTCGAATTCCGATTTCCTGCGTCCGCTGGATCACCGATTGCGCCATCACGCCATAAATCCCAATCGCCGCGAGCAGCAGCGACAGCGCGGCCAGAGCGGCCAGCACACGGGCTTCTGCGCGATACCCTGGCCGCGTATTTAAGATCACCAATCACGTGCTTAACTCCTCAGAAACATAATGACGCAGAAGCACATGTTTCGTAACGCTGCCGCGATCACGACTTCGTAATTGTACGATTTAACTGGATTGTAATGGAGGTTTCCAAACTTTCCATTGCAAATGTACAAGTGCTGGAGTATATTTTTTCACACCTTTGGAGGTGAGCGATGCCTTATCTGCTTAGAGCCGCACGCTTGGAAATGATTATCTTGCTTGGCGGCCTTATGATCGTCGTTGCGAGTAAGGTGTTTGCCGGCGGCATCGGTCTCGCGGGCCTGCTCACAGTGTCCAAACGGCCGGGCCAAAGCCCCAATGAACCGGCCGAATTCAGCCCGGCGCGGGCCCAGATGTTAATGGCGACGCTCCTCGCGGCCATGTACTACCTGCTCCAAGTGATCAACAATCCATCCGCCGCCAGCCTTCCGGACGCGCCAAGCACATTGGTGGGCGTATTAGGCGGGAGCCATGCAATCTATCTGGGAGGGAAGGTGCAGAGTGCGTGGGACCTTTTGACTGCTAGCCAGAACAAACACTCGAAGGAATAGGAGAATACGATGAGCGAAAACGGAAAAGACGCGAAATTGATCATACCGCAAGTGATAATGGTGGTCGTTTTTCTGGTGGCCGCATTTCTCATAGCGATATACGGCCCCGGGACCGCTAAGAGCAGGCTGACGATGACCATCGGCTACGCGCTCCTGGTGCTCATATTCCTGTTCGGGATGGTAATCCTGGTGAAGATCATTCGCGGGAACATCGATTTGAGCACACTGCTCAGCGAAGACGGCAAAGCCAGCATGTCGCGGTTTCAGCTTTTGGTTTTTACCTTTGTTATCGCTTTGAGTCTGTTCTTGATGGTGGTGGCTCAGAACGGTGCAAAGTTTCCTGAAATCCCAGCGAACGTCTTAACGCTATTGGGTATCAGTGCAAGCACGTATGCGGTCAGCAAGGGTATCCAGGCCGGGAGCAAGCCTGATCCGAACGGGCCACCGCCCACGCCGCCTCCACCACCGCAAAGAACAATTGGAGGCGGAGGTGTCTGATGGCGGCTAAGAGTAGAAAGACCAAAGTGTCGCCTGCGGCGTTGGGGGCCGCGGGGGCCATCCCGCTAGCACTAGCGCTGACTGTTGGCAACCTGAGCCCCGGCGGAGGATCGACGACACCCGCCAGCGATCCGAACGCCTCGGTGAAGTGCGCGGAAGGAATTGAAAACTTCAGTGGTTGCCATCCGAGCTATCCCACGGGCTGCAGCGTCGCCGGAAAATATGATGGCTATTTGAACTTCCTTAAGAACAAAGAGCCGGCTCGCAATTTGACGCCTGTGAAATTCTTCACGAGCTCAGCCGATTATCAGAATCTGGACAGCCAGACTCCGAAGGAGCTCGCACCATCCAATCACTTTGACCTCAAGGACGACCTTGCAAAACTCGGTGAGGGTCAAGAGTACGGCGTGGTCGGGTATCTGTATTACGTGAAGCAAGAGGGCGCCGAGAGCAGCAACTGCGAACTGACTGCGCCGGACGACACGGATTTCCATATCGGGATCGGATTCGATAAGAATGTGGCGGCGTCGGTGTTGTCGCCGAGTAAGGAAACGGCCGCGGATAAGCTTGCTGTCAAGGAGACCGCGGTAGTGGTGGAGATGACTCCTCAATATAGGGGAGATTTAGCGCCGGAGTGGACGATTGAGGCGCTGAAGAAAGTTCTTGGCAAACAAGTAAGAGTAGTCGGGCAATTGATGGCAGATAACGAGCACAACGTGCCCAAGGACAATTGTGGACTGGCCGGGCACGAAGCCTCGTGCTGGCGCGCGTCCATTTGGGAACTGCACCCTGTGACCAGCTTTCAGTGGTGCAATGCCGCTGATGGTACCCAGGACCCAAGTGGCTGGACCGATCTCGGCTCGGAGCTCAGATCGGCGAGCACTACAACTGCGCAAGACCAAGCACCGAAGAAATAGACGTAAACTCGGAGATGGGAGTCTTACTCATGTCCGATAAGCATACTTCCGTACTTCGTCCGCATACGCAGGTCATGACGCGCGGCTTCGATCCCAGCCTTTCGGTAGGCTCGGCGAGACCGGCCGTGTTCCGCAGTTCGACTTACGTTTTTTCCAGCCCGGAAGCGGCCGAGCGCGCCTTCGACTTGATGGCCGGACGCGCGCAGCCTGCGCCGGATGAGCAGGTGGACCTGGTTTACTCGCGCTTCAATCATCCGAACGCCGAGATCTTGGAGGATCAGATGGTCCCGCTCGAAACGGGAGCACATGCCGCGCTGGTTTTTAATTCGGGCATGGCCGCCATCATGACGGCTCTGCTCACCTTCGTACATCCCGGCGAGAGCATTGTTTATACGGTCCCGATTTACGGCGGCACGCAGCATCTTATCCAGGATTTTCTCTCAACGCTCGGAATAATCGGTATTCCAGTACCGGCGGGCGCCACCCAGGAGATCGATGACGCGATTCGTAGCGCGAAGAATCTGGCGGTGGTTTTAATCGAGACGCCCGCCAACCCCACCATCATCATGACCGGGATCAAGCAGGCGGCCGATACCGCAGCTGGTTTGCGCAGGAAGCCGCTGGTGATGGTTGACAACACGTTGATGGGTCCGGCGTTCCAGCATCCGTTGATGCTGGGCGCTGACATCTGCTTGTATTCGGCGACCAAGTATCTTTCCGGATTCAGCGACATGATTGGTGGAGCGGCAATTGCAGTGGACCCTGACCTGATCCGCCAGATGCGCTCAAAAAGAAGCCTATTCGGAAACATCCTGCAACCGGACGAGTGCTGGATGCTGGACGGGCGCTTGCCGACAGTGGCGCTCCGGATGAATCGATCCAGCAAGAACGCGGAACGAATCGCCGAGCGGCTGGCACGTAATCCAAAAGTGGCGCGGGTATTGTATCCCACGCTGTTCACCGATCCCGAACAGATTCGCATCGTCAATGAGCAGTGCGATTTTCCAGGCGGCATGCTTTCGCTTGATCTCCGTGGGGGCAAGAAGGCAGCCTTCGAGTTTCTACGCAACTTACGCATCGCGCGCAATGCGGTTTCGCTCGGAAGTGTGGAGACACTGGTCTGCCATCCGAAAACCACTACGCATTCGGGCTTCACGGACGCGGAATTCGCGCAGGCCGGGGTGACGGATGGGTTGGTACGAATTTCAATCGGGATTGAAGATTGGCGCGATTTGCTGGCCGATTTTGAGCAGGCGCTGGATTTGGTTTAGGGAAACCGGTTGGCAGGCGAAAGCGCCTGCCCCACTTATTTCATTTGAAACTTCAGCACGGCCTTGCCCAAGTGGATCTCGTCGCCGGGGAGCAGCCGCGTTCCGCGCGTGTCCCGATGCACTTCCTGTCCCATGCCGTCGCGAACGATCCACAGGCCGCAATTGCTCTCGCGCTTGTCGCCGCGTTTGTACCAGCGGTCGTTGAACAGGCGGTATTCGCCGGTCTTCTTCTCATGCAAAATATGGGCGTGCTCGCGCGATACGGTGCGGTTGATAGGATTGTCCTCGGCGAAAGCCAGGTCGTTGCGTCGCGATAGGCCCTCGGATTTGTAAACGTCCACCAGGCGGCCGATATTGATGCGCGTTTTTTGTAGTGGGACTTCCGGCTTATTGGCGCTCCCAGCTACCACCACCAACCTTGCAACGCGCTTCACACGCGCGGGCTCCGGCGCCACCGGGATGTCCTCAGCCAGGGTCTCGATCAAGAGCCAGTTTTCCTGATCGCTATCGGATACTCGGATCTCAACGCGCAAGTCTTCGGGGTACCGGCAGGCTTCCTTCGTCATACCCTTGCGCACTTCTTCCTCGAAAAACTTTTGGAAGAAATCACGTTCGAACACCGCTGCGTCGTTGCCGCTGGCGCGAATGGAGACGCGGACCAGATTGTAAGGAAACAGCGCCTTGCCACCAGCGCGCTGAATCTTCTTCTTCACCTCATCCAGTACCGCGATGCGAATCTCGGCCACCTCGGGCGAATCGCCTATGGTTTCGGCCAAGAATCCAAACGGCGCTTCAAACACTGTGCGCCCGAACCGCTCAATGACTTCGGAAATCTTCATCACTTGCCTCCGACTAGCCCTAACTCAGCGGCCGCATCCACAATGCTGCGCGCAATCGGCGCGGCGGTGGCACCACCATAGCCGCCATGCTCTACAACAACCGCGAAGGCGATGCTCTTTGAGCGATCGCCATCATAGGGCGCAAATCCCGCGAACCAGGAGTGCGGCATGCCTTCGTCCAGTTGCGCGGTGCCGGTTTTCCCGGCGACGCTTACGACCTCACCTTTCATTGCTCGTCGCGCCGTTCCTTCCAGAACCACAGAGCGCATCGCGCGCGCAAGGAAATCCGCCAGATCCGGCGCGAGAATCGAACGCGGAGAATTGGTTCGGGCGTTGCTGCTATCAATCACCCATCGGCCCTGTGGCATCTCGCCTGAGGCGGCAATGGTAGCTGCCACGCGGGCCATTTTGAACGGAGTCACCAGCACCGGCCCCTGTCCATAGGCGGCGAACGGCATAGCAGCCTTCAAATCCGCGATGCTGCCGGCCGGGATTTCGAGCAGGTTCGCGGTTTCACTCAGCGCTTTGGGGCCTACCGAGAAAACTCCCAACTGCGCGAAGTACGCGTTGCACGAAACAACGATGGCGCGCTCCATGGAGAGCGTTCCGTGAGCCGAATCGCCGACATCATCGCGAATCGGTTTACGCACGCCCGGGATAATAGCGCCCGCGCGGCCATCGGGCAGACGGCGGCAGGTGAATGTTTGATCGGCCAGCTTGGGATCAAGGCGTAGCGCGGCCATTGCGGTGACCAGCTTGAACGTTGATCCGGGCGGATACTGCGCATAGCGGGCCCGATCCAAGAGCTCATCCGGTGTTGCCTCGCCCGCCCGAGGCTCCGGCTCACTCACAAGCGCCAGAACATCGCCAGTCTTGGGGTCCATCACGACGGCTGCGCCTTTATCCTTGTGAGCTTTCGCAAGGTGCTCCTCGAGCAGCTTATCCACGCGCATTTGAAGGCGAATATCGAGCGAGGTTTTCAGGTTGCGATCACGCGCCATCAGCCGCTGGATTTCAGAATTCCCCGGGTGATGGCGATAGCGAACCAACGGGACCAGTTCGCTGTAATCGGTGAACCCTTGCAGTTTCACATTCGAATCATGTTCGATCAATGATGCATTGGTGGCGTGGAAATTATCGCCCGTGCGCAAATCGCCCAGAACGTGCGCGGTCGCTGCTCCGAAAGGATAGTGCCGGTTATCCAGGCGCGAGCAAGTGGTGTCGATGTTGATTCCGAGCTTGGCGTACTCCGCGCGGCGTTGCTCCAATTCATTCCAGTCACTGGTAGCAAGCAGAATCCCGTTGCGGTCGAAAATGTCGCCGCGATGGATTTCATGCGCCAGCGAATTCAACCGCGGATTGTGCTGGGGCCGCTTCACTCCGTCGTCTTCGAAGACCTTGGTGTCGCGGGCCAGAAATTCGCGGTCGTGTAGAACCTGGAAATAGGCGGCCATGCCGAGCAACGTCAATGTGCAGACGGCCAGCGCTCTTTCGAGTGACCGAACAGGCCGGCGGAACGGTTCGTCGGCCACGCTGGCGCGCGAGTGATTAGAGATGGCCAGTAGGATTCCGAAGATCAGGAAATTGGCGAGCATCGCCGTGTTGCCCGAGCTCAGAAACGGCGACACCACGCCGGAAAGCGGAATGGCGCCCAGCACACCACCCGAGATCAGCAGCATCTCGAAGGCGATCAGCGCCCCGAGCCCCACTGCAAGGAACAGCCCATATTCGTTGGTCGCACGCAACCCGATGCGTAGCGCGCGATGAACCAAAAAACCGAGCAACAGAAGAACCGCGGCCACGCCGGCGAATCCCCATTCTTCGCCGATCGCGGGCAGCACCAGATCGGTGTTGCCGGCGGGGATCATCGCTGGATCGCCCCAGCCCGGTCCGGATCCCCAAGCACCTCCGGTGGCGAAAGCCCACAGCGAGTGCGCCAATTGGTTGCCGCCGTGAACATCGTTGTCCCAGGGCGAGAGCCACATGTCGATGCGCTCGACAACTGTGGTTGGTTTTCCGAGCCTGTATCCAATGGTGACGCCGCCGATCAGCAGCGCGATGCCGAGCAGCGCCAATCCGGCGCGCCCACGCGCCACCCAGAACATCGCGAGAAATAGAAAACCAGTGACCAGCGCGGGACCCAGATCTTTCAGCAGGAAGAACAATCCTAGCGCGCACGCAACGGCGCACATCACCGGCAGGACATGCGAGAATCGCGGCAGATTGATCCAGCGCAGCGAGCGAGGCACCAGCCGTTTCTCGCGCAGGTCGCGCAGCCGCTCCCAATTTTGCGCGAAGTATCCGGCCAGAAAGAAAACCAACAGGATCTTGATGGCTTCCACAGGCTGGAACGGTCCCAGATTCACTTTGGCATCGTTGCCTCCCGGCCCCGAGCCGAAACGAAGCAATCCGATGAATAACAGAAAGGCTCCAAATAGCGGCGTGTAGCACCACTTAGAGAACCGCTGATAGTTCACGATCCGCAATGCCGGCAATAGGAGCACTACGCATCCTAGCGCGACACCCCACGCAAATTTGCTGAACTCAAGCGTGTCTCGCAACGGATCGCGGAGACTGACGGAGAGGACCAAACCGATTCCCGTGAGCAGGTGGAGAGCGGGCAGGACGCTGAAATCGCCTCGAAAAGCGCTCCATCGCCAGACCAGAAACACCACGTAGAATCCGGTCAGGTAGACTGCGATCCAAATCAGAAACTGGGTTTGAAACTCGCGTGGCGTGCGAACCGTCAGGGCCGGCTTCAGCTTCGCCAGTGGCAGCAGCGGGATGCGCAATTCGGTCCGGCGCGGTTTCCCTTGTTGCCGCCTAAGCTGCTCCTGCAATTGTTTTCCCAGGACGCTCCACTCCGGTTGGCTCTCGATCTCCGTTTTGCTGACTCGTAGGCGGGACAGCGCGCCAACGTTACGGATTGGCCGGTGAGCCGTAAGAAACTCGAAGGTTTTGTTGGCGGCTGCTTGGCGTTCGGTCTCGCTCGGAAAAATCTGAAGAAAAGGCAGTAACTGTTCGGGCTTCGAGACGCTGTTTAGATCCAGCAATTCGCCGCGATCGAGGCGGGAGCCAAGATCCGGGAAGTTATGGGTTTTGGCCGAGTACACCAGGGCCAGGCCGATGGACACCAGCAAAGATGCGCCGGCCAGCCACGCAAATTCGCGCAATCCGATTCGCCGCGGCTCGCCGGAATCGCGCCCCACAGCGAGAACCTTTGCCTCCCAGCTTTTGGTTACTGCCACCGGTTGTATCTCCGTGCGGTGGTCCGGCGCTGCCGTTTGGCTAGCGTCACCGGCTTTTTCAGAATGTCATCCAGTTCCTGCCGAGTTTGATCGTCATCATCCACCTCACGCAGGGCAACACTGACATTTGAGTAACCCTGGATAGGCTCGTAAAGCTGGCGCGCCCGATCGTAATCGCGTTGCGCGAGCCGCAGATAACGCTCTTCGGTTGCCCGTGATTTCCCCCGAAACACGCGTGCGGCGACCAGCTCCGATTTCGCCCGGAACCTATACCCATCAGCTTCCTGCTCCATTTCTCGCGGTCCCAGTTGGAACCCCAGGCGTTGGGCTTCGTGCAGCTCGGCGATGGCTTTCCCGACGTTCCGCACCGAGTAGATGTAAATTCGCGCCAAGCCCAGATGTGGGTCCGGGGCGCGGGGAATGAGAGAAACGGATTCCTGGAACTTCGCCTGCGCAGCTTCCACCGATGCTTGACGCTGTTCCCTCTGACCCGCATTGGCCCGCACCAGACTCAAATATCCTTCTACCAGCGCCAGCTTGCCTTGCGCGCCGTGATCGGCGGGATCCATATCGAGCGAGTGCTGAAGACACACCGCGGCTTTTTGCCAATCGAAATCTTCGATAGCCGGATCGGAATTGTTGCGATAGCGTTCAATCACGTCGTCGGCCGCATGCAGCAGGCTGGAACGAAGCGGGACCGCAAGCCGCTTGGCCGGAGAGAACTCGCCCAGGAATGCGTTGCGATGTTCGAGTTCGCGAAACAGACTCCAATTGGCGTTGATGCCCGCCACGCTGAGGCGAGAAAAGTCCGTATTGGTGCGCAGGGGCGTGCTCTCGCGCCAAAATCGATACATGTACCCCGCGGGAACGCAGACCACCAAGCCGGCCAGTAGACCCCAACACAGCGCCACCAAAATACTCAGCACGGAAGCCACTCGCTTGGTTCGTTGAGGCGGCTTCAACTTCATGACGCTTTGCCGCACCGTGTCCGCCATGCTCGCGACGCTGCGGGGAAGGGCGTGCAGGATGCGCATGCGTTGCTTTTCCATGGTCGGATTGGTGTTCCAGGAAGTGCGCCGCTCGGTTTCCGCCACCGTGGCGCGACTTTGCCAGAACAGACGCAGATCGGTTTCAAATGCAGCCGCGGAAACGTAGCGCTGATGCAGATCTCCGGCGAGCGCCTTGTTGAGAATTGCCTGCATCCCGCGGGGGCACTCAACCGGCAGCGCACGCGGAGGACGCCGCGATTGGATCAACGCTTCCAGCTTGCGCGTATCCTGCGCCTGGTAGGGCGGCGACCCGGCCAGCATCTCGTACAGCGTGACGCCCACCGCCCACAGATCCGCGTGACGATCCACCTGGCCGCGGCTCAATCTTTCCGGCGAACAGTAGCCGGGACTGCCCAAATTCAAATGCGTGCGGCTATGCGTGAACGTCAGGACCTTGGCGATTCCGAAATCCAGCAGGCGTACTTCGTCGTCGGCGCCAATCTGAATATTCGAGGGCTTAATATCGCCATGCACCACGGACCTTCGCTCGCCGTCGATCTCGGCCTGGAACGAATGCAAACGGTCGAGCTGGCTGAGTATCTCGATCGCGAATTTCGTGGCGCGCGCCAGATCGATACGCTTTTCCTCTTTCAGAATTTCCGCGATGGTTCGCCCTTCGATGTACTGCATGGCGATGAAGAAATATCCATCCAGTTCGCCATATTCGTAGAGCTCGATGACACGCGAATCGGCCTGGTGCAATTGCTTCTGGATGGCGGCGCCACGACGCTCCGCCTCCAGGATCAATTGCGTCAGCGGATCGGAAGATTCCTCAACAATTTTTAATACTGCGTGACGTTTGGCGCTGTTATCGAAAGCCAAATACACGTCGGTCATGCCGCGCGCAAGCTTGCGGATGATCTGATAATTTCCGAATTGCTTCGAACTGAGCACAAATTGCCTAAGTGAGGTTGACGCAGACGCGGGCGGGCGGTTTCGCTTACCGCCATGCTAGCGCCAGAGCCACCCCTATTGCAAACCCGTAGATTAAGAAAGCTACGCGGCTGGTGAGAACCCGGCGTACTCGGGAGGGGCCCTGGTTCGTTACTTCCGCTGGGGCGCTTTCACGCGCTCGGGTGATGGAATGGCGCACGCGAGCTTCCGCCATTTGAGGGGAATCGTGGCCCAGAAACTCGCTGCCCGCCACGAATACAGCTGTAATATTGTCTTTGCCGCCCGCGCGGTTGGCGGCGTCCACCAGATCGCGGGTCACCTGCGCCGCATCGCCGTCGTAACGGTCGATGATTTCGCTCATTTCGGTAGAAGTGATCAGGTCGCTCAGCCCATCGCTGCACAGAAGCATGGCGGCATCGGGCTTAAATAAAAACTCCTTCATTTCGACGAATTCTTCATCTTCGGGCTCGTGGCGCCTGGTTCCGACGTCGCGGAACACCTCGTGCCGCCGAGGATGCAGCATGGCTTCGGCCTCGGTCAGCTCGCCACGATCCTCACGCTCGCCCACCGGCGAATGATCCGAGGTGAGCTTTCGCATGGCGCCGTTCCAGATGAGATAGAGCCGGGAATCGCCCACATGGCCGACGATGACGCGGTCGTCATTCATGACAGCTAGCGTGAGGACGCAGGCCATACCGCGCCAGTCTTCGTTCTCCTGAGCGAGATCGTAGATGCGATTGTTGGCGGCCGCGATCGCGGCTCGAATGCGTTGTCTAGTGTCGCCGCTTGAGGCTTCAAGTTCGGTTCGAATTATTTCGAGCGCTGATTCTGCGGCTTTTTCGCCGGCCGCGTGGCCACCTAGTCCATCGATTACCAGGAAGACACCGAGGGTGTCGTCGACATAGCTGCGGTCCTGATTTTCGGCGCGCAGGCGGCCGGGATCGGTGAGTGCGGCGGATCGCCATTTGTTCGTGACGCCCATTTTTACCGCTCGTTTGTCTCAGTGGGGCGGACCCCCTGGTCCGCGCGGGTCCCCCTGGACCCGCACTTCGGGCACTCGGCAAGGTCCCAGGAGGCCGACGAGGGCGTCGGCCGCGGACCAGGGGGTCCGCCCCACTGTGTCCTCATGACTTGGCCTCGAAATGGAGCGTTAGTATCTCGGCGACCCCGATTTCTGCTTGTCCCGGCAGCTTTTCCTCCTGGCCGCGGGTCAAGCGTTTTCCGTTCAGCCAGGTGCCGTTCATGCTGTTGTCTACGATCAGAAAGCCACCACGCGCCGTATCGCGCCGGACGCGCAAATGTTCGCGGGAAACTTCGTCGTTGGTATACAGAGCCAGGTTTACCAGCACGTCGTCGCCGCCGCGCCCGATGCTGATCTCGTCTTGCATCATGTGATAAACCTGCGGGCCTGAGTCGTCTTCATACCGGATTTCGGCCAAAACACGCTCGCTCGATTGGCGCGTCTGAGTGCTTGATCCCACGGCAGGCTCGCGATCGAGCAGCGTGGTCTTGGTTCCGTGATAGCCCGGTTGCGGAACCTCGTTCAGCTCGGAGTGGATCTCGACGTCGCCCAACGGCACCACACCTTCCGAATCCGGAAAGAATTCGAAGGTCCAGTCCTTGCAAGCGATCTTATAAGGCTTGCGCTCCTTGCCGGGACGGATGACGCTCAGGCCGAGCGGTTTCGCATTCAACTGCTCTAGACGCGTCGCGAGAGCCCGCTTGGCGTCTTCTTTGATCAGGTCAAAGACTCCCGTGAGGCGGGTATAATCATCCGGGTGCAGATACAGGCTGAAGATGCACGGCAGCAAGGTGCTGTACGCCATCTCGAACTGCCCCAATTCCATGTTCCGGATGAGTTGGTCGATGACTGTCCGGCCGGTGATCCTGCCTTCGGTTGGACCTTTCACCTTCGGCATGCCGCGAACCTCCACTTGGATTTCGACGCGGGCTGAGTACCCGCGGGTTTCGCTACTCGTCTCGTAATACTATCGCTGGATCCACCCGCAGCGCTCCGCTTACCGCCACCATCGTCGCTGCCAGCGCGATCGCGAGGACCGCGGCTACTGCTGAAACTACTGTGATTGGATCGGTTGAAGAAACTTCATACAATACGCTGCGAAAGGCGGGCGTGGCGGCATAGAATCCTGTGACTCCGAGCAACACTCCCAAGCCGGCGAAGCGCATTGGCCGTGCTGAGAAGAGTCGAAGCACATCCGCGGCCCGAGCGCCCAGAGCTACGCGGATGCCGATTTCCTTCCGGCTCTGCGCGATGGCATAAGCGAGCGTGGCATAGACTCCCAGCGTCGCGAGCACTGCCGCCACCGCGGCAAATACCGACGATAACCACGCCAGCAGGCGTTCAGCCCACAGCGTGGCATCCACTTCTTCGGCTAGCGTCCGGATTTCGTAGAACGGCAGGCGGGGATCGAGTGCGTTCAGCGCGCGCCGCACCGATTGGATGATGCTTTCCGGCCGGTTTTTGGTCCGCACATGCAGAATGAAGCCCGATACGTACTTCGGATCGGAATACGCGAAGTTGTAAATCGTCGGTGGAACCACTTCACGCAAGGAACGATACTTCGCGTCGCCCACCACGCCGATGATTTCGTAATCGCCGGGAACAATCTTGTCGGTTCCGATACCGAACTTCCGTCCGACGGGGTCCACGCTAGGAAAGAAGCGTCGCACAAATGCGCGGTTCACGATTACGCGACGAGGCTTTGATTCCGGTTCGTCGGCGCGGAAATTCCGGCCGGCGAGTAACGGGATGCGCATGGTCTCGAAATACTCGGGAGAAATGTAGTTCAAGCTGCTGTTGAGAAAGTCGCGGCGCGGCGCGATTTGGCCTTCGGGAGCGGCGGTGGTTTTGATGCCGGTGCCACGCATCAGGCCCAGCATGGCACTGCCGGCCGATTCGACTTCAGGCAGGTCGCGTACCGCGGCCAGTAGACGCGTGCGCAAAGCCGCAGCTTGTTCCACGGTGTAATGCGCCATGCCCGGGTCGAGTGAAAACGTGACGATGTGGTCGCGATCGAAGCCAGGATCGAGCGCGCGGAGATGCCGGAATGTCGATACCAACAATCCCGCGCCAGCCAGCAGAAAGGTACACAGACCGATTTGAAGCGCTACCAGTATCCAGCGCAACGGTTGGCGCGCGGTGCCGCGTGTGGTTTTGAGAGAGGACTGCAAGTTCGAGCGGGTAGCCTCGCATGCCGCGGGGAGACCCGCGAACAGCGCGCACACAACGCACAGTGCGATTGCAAACGCCAGCATGCGGCCGTCGGGGCGCAGATCCACGGAAAGCGTCAGCACCGCGGCGCTGAGATCGCGCACCGGTGGAAGCGCACGGACCAGGAGCGGCGCAGCGGCGAAGGCCACGCATAACCCCGCCGCTCCGCCGATCGTGGTCAAAACCAGGCTCTCGGTCAGCCACTGCCGAATAAGTTGACCGGTAGTTGCGCCAATCGCAAGCCGCACGGCAGTCTCTTCGCGCCGAGCCGAAGCACGAGCCAGCAGCAGCCCTCCCACGTTGGCGCAGATCATCAGGAGCAGCAGCCCAACACCGCTCATCAGCAAAATCAACCCCGATGCAAATTTGGGCCGGATCAGGGAAACGCCTTTTCCGATAGGCTGCAGTTCCAGACGCTCGTCGCGAGCCATGCTGTCCGGATCGGCTTCCATGGTCGCGTGCACAATGGCGGCCGTTTCGGCTCGCGCGCGTTCCAGGCTTACTCCCGGCCGTAGGCGCGCGGCCAGTGAGTACTCAAACTTGCGAAACGAGTTGGCGTCCGGATTGGTTTTCGAAACCAAACTCGCGGCCATCAAAGGGACGAAAATATCCGGCGACGTTTCCACTTCGAGCCCGTTGAAACGCTGCGGCATCACTCCCACGACGGTAAACGGGCGATCGTCAAGCGTAATAGTTCTGCCGACAATTGCCGGATCGCGCTGAAGCTGCCGCCGCCAGTATGGATAGCTCACAACCACGGGCGGCGCTGCGGCCTGTTCCAGTGCGTCGGCTGAAGTTAGAACGCGACCGTACAAGGGTTGCACTCCTAGAGCGGTGAAGAAATTGCCAGTCACGATCTGGCAGCGAATCCGGCTCACGCCGCTCGAGTCGCGTATCGCGGTATTCGCATCCGCATAGCCGATGATCTCGGTGAGACTGGTGGATTTGCGTTGCAGCGCTTCAAAGGCATCGTAGCTGTAGTAGCTGCGCGGTCCAAGATTCTGGATCACCTGTACTAGTCGCACCAGCTCCTCCGGCTTCTTCACCGGAAGCGGCCGCAATAACAACGCGTCCAACAAGATGAAGATCGCGCCGTTTAGCCCGATGCCGAGGGCGAGGGGAACAATCACGTAAAGGGAAAACAGCGGCGCTTTTCGAATGAGGCGGAAGGCGTGGCGCAGGTCCCGGACGAAGTCGGTCACTATGTCACCATTATGTATCGGTGCTCCTGTTTGAGCTAGTTGGTGCGGTTTCGCTTGCGGTATGGATTTACTTGCTGGTTGCGCGCGGCGGCTTCTGGCTTGTGAGGGTGGCCTCGATTCCGAAGCTGGACGTGCCGCTCGCAAAATCGGTGGTTGCGGTGATTCCGGCGCGAAACGAAGAAGCGGTAGTGGGCCGCGCGATCGCGTCGCTCATCAACCAGGATTATCCCGGCTGCTTGCACATCATCCTGGTTGACGACCACAGCACGGATGCGACCGTCGCAGCCGCAGGCACGCACGAACGGCTGCGCATCGTCGAAGCTGCGCCGCTACCAAAAGGTTGGACCGGTAAGCTGTGGGCGGTTTCTGAAGGACTCAAACGCGGTGCTGAGCTTCGGCCCGATTATTTTCTGTTGACCGACGCTGACATCGTGCATGCGCCCGACAACGTGGCTGGGTTGGTTTCGCGCGCTGAGGCCGGCGGCTTGGACCTGGTGTCATACATGGTCAAGCTGCAATGCCGGACGTTGGCCGAGCGTGCGTTGATTCCGGCGTTTGTGTTTTTCTTCCTCAAACTCTATCCACCGTCGTGGATTGCCCGGCGCGATCGAAAAACCGCTGGCGCGGCGGGAGGGTGCATGCTTATCCGGCCGGCGGCGCTCGAACGGATCGGCGGAATCGAGGCTATTCGCCAAGAGTTGATCGACGATTGCGCGCTGGCGCGCGCGGTGAAGCAGGGCGGCAATATCTGGATGGGACTTACGGAAGAAACTCGGAGCATCCGCGAATACGCTAGCTTCGGAGAAATCCTTCGCATGATTTCACGCAGCGCGTTTACTCAGCTTGGCCACTCGGTATGGCTGCTGGCCGGGACAATCCTTGGGATGGCCGTGATCTATCTGGCGCCGCCGCTTTTGATTCTGACCCGCGATCGCATCGCGGCCGCCTGTGGAATGGCAGCGTGGATTTTGATGATGATTTCGTATGCGCCGACGCTCCGTTTTTATCAGCGTTCGGTAGCCTGGGCTCCGCTGTTGCCGCTAGTCGCGCTGTTCTACATGATCGCAACGGTGGATTCGGCGGTCCGCTACTTCGCCGGACGCGGAGGGCTCTGGAAGGGTCGGGTGCAGGATTCGGGGCGCTAGTTATGCCGAGTACCGCCCGAACCGCATCCGGATATCCATGCGGCGATCGGTGAGTTGCGGGAAGCCGAGGGCGAGTTGCGAACGGCCGCAAATGATTTTTGCGGTCATCGTAAGGAAGCTCTGGAAGCCACCAATCGGGCACTCAAGCAGCTTCAGTTGGCGCTGGATTGCGCCCGGTAGTGAGAATTCGGAAAGTGAACCGGGTCTCTGGCCGCTTGATTAGCCCCCTTGCTGAGTCTGAGAAGCTGTGGAAAAATCGGTTGGCAGGCGAAAGCGCCTGCCCCACAGAGCAGCCGCAACCAAACGGGCCGACGGGGGCGTCGGCCGCGGACCAGGGGGTCCGCCCCACAAGTGGTCGCGGGCTGCAAAGGTTTTTGGGTCTAGTAGTAACAAGGATGTAAACCCATGCACGGCAATGTGGGGCAGACGCTTTCGTCTGCCAACCCGGCGATCTCTTCAAAAAAACTTAGCGTTCCAACTTGTGGATGGTCAAGCCGCTGAGCAGCTTTGGATAAAAGTCAGTGGATTTCTGCGGCATTACTCCGCCTGAGAACGCGACGCTGGCCACTTGATCCATTGTGGTCGGCTCCAGCAGGAACGCTGCATCCGCACCTTCCCGCACCTTGGCGTAGGCGGCATCCAGGCCGCGCACGTACTCGATGTGCTTTTCGTCCCGGACCGCTTCTTCGCTGATGCCGAGCAGCGAGCCAAGCAAGTATTGATGTAGAACGTTGACGTCCAGCTCGCCGGGCTCGCGGTTGCGTTCGTACAGCGAAATCTCGCCTGAGCGCAGAGCGATCCCGATCCGAATCTTGGCTGGCGACGGAACGCGAAACAGTTGGCGCAATTCATCCAGGGAACCCAGTTGCCGCCCTTGAACCTTGGCCAGAAACGTAGCGGGATCAAAGCTGGTTAGGCCGCGGACTACGCGATGCGTGGCCAGAATTTCCAGGCCCGGCGAATGCATGTTGACGAAAGTCATCGGGACGCTGGCGGCATCCTTTAAACCCGGGTTGTCGTTGCGGAAAGCCAGCGCAGTTTCGTAGCGGTGGTGCCCGTCGGCGATCAGCAGTTTCTTGTCCGCTATGGACTCCTGAACGGCACGCACGGCGGATGGCTCGGAAATCCTCCACAGCCGATGTATGGCGTCATATTCGTCCTTGATGACGACACCCGGTGCGTCCGCCACGGCTGAATCGAGTATCTTGTCGATGGTCAAATCGGGGTCCGGATACAGCAGGAAAAGCAGCTCGAACTGCGCGCGGGTGTGGCGCACCAGCTCCATTCGATCTTTCTTCGGACCCGACAGCGTCTGTTCGTGCCGATGCACCACGCCGGCTGAATACTCTTCCAGTGCGCCAAGTCCTATGAAGCCCTTGCGCTCCAAAGTTTGGCCCGTATCGGGGACCGTGAATCGCTGATAGTAAGCGTAGAGGCTGGGCGCGTTCTCGCGTTCCAGGATTCCGTTTGCAATCCAGGCGCTTAAGGTGGAGGCTGATCGCGTATAAACACTGTCTCGGTCGGAATCCGTGGGAAATCTTTCGCCTAGAATGAGCCGTACCAGATTGTAAGGGCTCAGCGAAAGATAGCGCGCCTGCATGGCTGGAGAAATCTTGTCATAGGGCTGCGTTACGAGGTTTTCGATAGCGCCGGCTTTCGCACTATAGCGATAGGGTTGGAAAGGGTAAATGCGTGCCAACCGATCAGGATAGCAAGTCTTGAAGAATGGACAAGCCAGAGGCTTGTCCTACTTGTGGTGGAAAAACTTCTGCTTGATATCCGGCCAAAATTCCGGCAGGATATTGGCCAGGGCCGAAGCGACCAGGCTGGTCCCAAATCGCGTTGCCACTTCAGTTCCGTTGACACTTTTATCGGGATAGTAGGCGTTGGAAAGAGCAATCCCCAAGGCCATTCCGCCAATATTAGAGTAGTTAAAATCTGTCTTGCCCGCGTCGGTTTTGGTCACCACCACGCGGCTCAATGAATAGCCGAGCCGATACCAGAATCGATATTGGGGGCCTCTGCGAAAGTAACGAGGATCTTCATGAAAGATGGAGGAGAGCACTGCATCGCTGAAAAAATTCTGCGTAGTAATGTCCGCCACAGCCGCGCCGAACCGCTCGGCGTAGGGTCCGCTGCCTTGCCCGTATTTTGGGTTGTCGTTGTCGGATTGGGACAGCGCTGCACCCGCGGCACCGGACAGGATCGTAAACGGATCGACAGTTTCTCTTAGAAATAGCTCGAACTTCTGTTTCACGCTCAACGGTGTAACGATCTGGTTCGGATCGTTGACGGTCTGAAAGTTCGGAATGACGCCCATAATCCGGTCGTTCGAGATGGGAGGTGGCGGGGGAGCGATATTGGCATCGTTCTCCAGAGGCGTCTGCGCCAGGGAAATCGCGGCAGCGAGAATCAGAAGTGCGAACGATCGTGCGGTGCTAGTTACGCGCAGTTTTGCCTCCCGCTTTTAATTATCGACGGCGGAGGGGCTAAGCCCGTTACTGAGTAGTGTAAAGATTTGTCGGCAAGCCGGAGGGTGACTGCTAAAATATAAGAACCATGTTACGCATCAACGACGAAGCTCCTAACTTCACTGCCGAGACCACCCAAGGCACCATCAACTTCCACGAATGGATCGGCGACGGCTGGGCGATCTTGTTTTCGCACCCCAAAGACTTCACTCCGGTATGCACCACTGAACTGGGCTACATGGCTGGCCTCCAGCCGGATTTTGCAAAGCGAAATTGCAAGATTATCGGACTGAGCGTGGATCCGGTATCGAGCCACGGCAAGTGGGCGGCCGATATCGAAGAGACCCAGGGTCACAAGGTGAATTATCCGATGATTGGCGACCCGGAATTGAAGATCGCCAAGCTCTATGACATGCTGCCGGCGGATTCCGGAACCACTTCTGACGGACGAACCGCGGCTAACAACGCCACCGTGCGCACGGTATTCGTGGTGGGTCCTGACAAGAAAGTTAAGCTGATGCTGAGCTACCCGATGAGTACCGGACGCAACTTCGATGAAGTGCTGCGAGTCCTGGATTCCATGCAACTCACCGCGAAGCATAAAGTAGCCACGCCGGTGAATTGGAAACAGGGTGACGATGTCATCATACTGCCGTCCGTACCGGAAGAAGAAGCGAAGCAGAAATATCCGAATGGCTGGAAGTCGCCGAAGCCGTATCTTCGCATTGTCCCGCAGCCGAAATAGTCCCAGGCACCGGCTCCCTCAGAATCTGTGAAAAAT